>CAJXPN010000295.1 GCA_913058025.1 uncultured Myxococcales bacterium
ACGAGATTTCTGCCTGTCTCGTGGGCTCGGAGATGTGTATAAGAGACAGACTCGTGGTTCGACTCCACGGCCACGCACCAGAACCTCGCGGCGCACGGTCCGCGCACGATCGACGCCGCGCGCAGCATGTACGAGAGGTTCGACGACTTCGCCATGAGCTCGAGCGCGGCGGGGCCGCGGGAGTAGAGCAGCGTGTAGTAGTTCTCGTCGAGGATGCGCCCGTAGTACCCGCCGTTCAACAGCTTGATGACGTTCTTGTCTGGCTGGGGCGTCAGCAGCAGAAGCGCCCCGCACGACTGCTCGTAGTACCCCGTCGTGACGAACGCGAAACACTCCTCGGCCCACTCGGTCTTCTCCGGGAACAGCGCCGCGAGCGTCGTCTTGTGCGCCGCGGGCAACGTCCCCCACGACGACATCGCCCGCTCCACGATCGCCGCGTACTCGCCCTCGGGCAGCGTGCCCATCAGGCGCCTGACGAGGATCACCCCGAGGAGCTTCGACGATTGCGCCAGCGCGAGGTCCGAGGCGCTCCCGCCGACCGCGTCCGCCGCGGCGAAGCGGTACGTGGTGACCGTCTTCGCGCCGTAGTCCCTCTCCGAGCCGTACGCGTACCCCAACGACTCGATGAACAGCTCGCACGCTCGGGCCGCGCCGAACTCCCGCGCCGCGTAGCGGATGACCAGCGCCAGCATGTGTTGCGCCTCGAAGGTCATCGCGGCCATCGTTTGCGCTTCGGTCATCGCCTCTCGAGCGCCCTCCAGCCACTCGAGCGCCACCCTCGCATGCCCGGCGATCTCCTCGGCGCCCAGGAACTCCTTCACCAACCTGATGTGGTCTTCGAGCGGCTCGAACTTCGAGAGCGGCTCGTCGATGTCGATCGACACAGGAGGCAACGGAATGTGCACCTGGCCTCGAATGGGCGCGACCCGGCTCAGCGCCTCTTCGGTCCACGCGATCGTGTCCGACGCGATCGACGGCTCAGGCAGCGCCTCGGCCTCGAGAGCGGTCGCAGCGGCTGGCGCAGCGGCTGATGCAGCGGCTGACGCGGGAGCAGAATCGGGTGCGACCTCGACGGCCACGTTCGTGGAGGCCTCCTCGGCGGGATCGTCGGAGCCTCCCGCCGACACCTCGACGTAGCCCTTGCCCGTCTTGGACTTCACCGCCTTCTGCAGCGCCGCGAGCGCCTTGGCCTCCGTGTCGAAGCCCTTCGTCTTCGTCTGGCCGTCGCTCCCCTGCTTGCCCCAGCGGGTGGTCAGCTCGACGCCGTCGACCTCCCCCTCCCAGAACTTGTTCGACGCCCCCGATGAGAACTCCAGATAGATCCTTTCCGACATGACTCGTCCTGTTGATGGCGGTGTTCTTTGCTTTCGAATGCACTGAATCTAGTCCAGCGCATGTCAGAACGAAACGTCGAGGGTGGCCCGTACACGATCGGAAAAGAGAGAGCGGGAGCCCCCAAAGGGACCCCCGCTCTCTTCTCATGTCCGTCTATGGGCGAAGCACTGGCTCTTACTCGGCCGGCGGGAACACCGAGGTCTCCACGGCCGCGGCCTCGACCTCCTCACGCGTCCACAACATCTTCACCGCCTCGCCCTTGCTCCAGGCCTCGAGCTGGTTGTCGCCGTAGGCGCCCTCGGGGTCGGCGTCGGGGCCGCCGGGGATCGAGTTGTAGGTCACGGGCCCCGCCGGATCGAGGTCGTGGACCATGCGCAGCGACGAGCCCGCCCCGCACGTGAAGTCGAAGTCGTTGTGGCCGTGGTTGCACGGGCTCACCGCGAGCTCTCCGCCGGGGCGAGAGATGAAGGGGAGGTCGTCTCCCTTGGGGCGCTGGTAGGGCTCCGGGGAGACCGGCACGAGCGCGTTCAGCACGAGCCCGTGCAGGTTGCCCCAGACCCAGTCCTCGGGTGAGAGCGAGCGCGGCGACGGGATGTCCCTCCCGAGCGCCGAGCCGAACGCCTCGGCCGAGCCGAGCCTTGCCCTCGCCTGCATCAACGCGCGAACCAGCGCCGTGCGCCTGCCCTGGAAGCCCGGCGCGTCCATGTCGTCGAAGATCCAGGATTCGCGCAGGTCCTCGTCGTAGGTCAGCGCCTCCGAGGGCCGCTCCAGCAGGAAGAGCGCCGCCCCGAGCGTCATCACGCGCAGGTTCGGGACCCTCCATCGCTCGTTCTCTGCGTCCCACATCCCGACGCGCGCGTACTCGTCGGCGAACGTGTTGCGGTAGAAGTACACGAGCGCCACGTTGAAGAGCGTGGCCGCCGCGCTGCGCGCGACGTCGTCACCCTCGGGGGTGCGCGTGGACGGCGCGCTGAAGTCCCAGCCCGCCAGCAGGTCGCGAAGCTCCTGGAGGTCGTCGAAGTCGGGGCGGATCTCGTCGCGCAGCGCCCCGAGGTCCGGGAAGGCGCCGTCGGGCGTGTTGTCGCTGAGGACGTCGTCGGCCGCCGCGACGAAGTGGGGCACGAAGCGCGCCGCGAGGTTGTCCTTGTCGTCCTCGATCATGTCCAGGTGGACGTCCACGTCGAGCTTGCCGTCTCCCTCGGTGTTCTCGAGCAGCTGGTCCTCGATGCGCTGCGCGCGGAACCCCTGCGCCATGAGCGCGCCGTAGTAGCGGTCGTCGTTGAACGGGTTGTTGTCGAACGAGTTGCCCACGTGGTCGTTGTTCGCCGTGATCACGTAGCCCTTCTCGGGGTTGTACGCGTGCGGGATCTCCTCCTCCGGGATCAGGCCCACCCACTCCGCGCCGCCCGTGCCGTCCTGGACGAACACCGGCGCCGGGCCGTCGGGCTGGCCCAGCGGGTCGAACCCGAACGCGCCGGCCTCGCGCACCGGGATGTCCGACTGCCCCGAGTAGAAGATGTCGCCCGAGGTGAACCCGAAGACGAAGTTCGACGAGCCGACCTTGTAGTAGTCGAGCGCCTCCTCGACCTCGGACGGCTCGTCGGCGCGGTAGAGCCGCGTGAGGAACTCGACCTCGTTGGCGGAGCCGAGCCCGGCCCACTTCACCGACACCGCCGTGTCCGCCGCGGTGCGCGGCCTCGGGCGGTTGCCCTCGCCGATGATCGGCAGGATCGGCCCGTGGTGGGGCACGACCTCGATCGTGATGGGCACCTGCTGGGAGACCTGCCCCCTGAAGCCCACGCCGATCTCCTCGGTGTAACGCACCACCTCGACGGCGCCGCCCTCGAAGCTGACCTGCGCGAGGGCTGCGTCGTCGGCGTCGCCGGTGACCTGCTCGAGGTACACGTCGCAGTAGTCGTAGTAGCCCGTGGTCGTGCCCCAGGCTACGTCGTCGGTCCGGCCCACGACCACCCCCGGCAAGCCCGGGTACGACGCGCCGATCACGCGGATCGGCTCACGCCCGTCCTTGTCCTCCGAGAGGTCCAGGTGGATCGGATAGAAGACCGTGGGCAGCGACAGGCCCAGGTGCGGGTCGTTGGCGACCTGCGCGTGGCCCGTCGCCGTCAGGTCCCCCGAGACGACCCAGTTGTTCGAACCGAAGCTCCCCTTGCGCGTGGGCACCAGCGGGTCGAGCGCCTTGAGCAACACGCTGCGCGACATCGCGTGGTGCATGCGCACCTGCGCGCGCAGCGCGTCGGTGTCCACCCTGGGCGACGTCGCGCGGCGCGTGAGCGCGGGCGTCGACGTGTCCAGCTCGTCGACGTGGCGCGCCGTCGTGGCCGCCTCGAAGCGCAGGACGTCGTGGTAGAGGCCCGCGCGCCGGCGCACGTCCTCGTCCTCCGACTCCGCGTCGAACGTCTCCAGCATGTCCTGGCGGGTGATCGTCATGTCCAGGTCGGCGTCGGCGTCGTACGTGAGCTGGAACGCCAGCAGGCGCGCGATCGCCAGGCTGTCCGCGGGCTCCCACGGCGCGACCACGCGCGGGCTCTGGAAGATCACGCGCGCCGCGGGCGCGATCTCCTCGCTCCCGTCGCTCCAGCGCCCCAGGTACGCGTTGATCCCGTCGGAGTACGACTGCGCCGCGATCCCCGCGTCCGTGGTCTTGTCGGCCTCCTCCTCCCAGTACTTCTTCGCGTCGCGCTTGAGCCCGAGCGTGCGGAACAGCGAGTCCGTCGCGATCGTCGACGAGTCCAGCCCGCCCAGAAGCTCCGAGAGCGTCCCCGTGGCGATGCGCCTGTAGAACTCGAGCTGGATGAAGCGATCCTTGGCCGTGTAGTACCCGTTCATGAAGTACAGGTCCTCGAGGTACTCCGCGTAGATGTGCCGGATGCCCTGGTCGTCCCGGTACACCGTGACCGTGCCGCGCAGGCCGTCGAAGTCGCCAGGCTCGATCACCTCGGCGTCGGCGTCCGAGCCAGCGTCCTCGCCGCCGTCCACCGCCGCGTCGTCTCCTCCGCCTCCGTCATCTCCGCCGCCTCCGGCGTCGTCCTGGGTCTCGGGGGGCTCCGTCTCGGGGCCAGGGCACGCGGTGAGTCCGAAGGCGCAGAGCGCGACGAGCGCGGCGGAGGCCGCGCGGGTTCGCATCCAGGGAGGGGTCGACAAGGTGTACCTCGATCGGTCGTGGGTTGGGTCACGGCGCGCCTCTTCGGCCGCGCGACCACAACATAGGCCCGCCGTTGGCGCGCATCAAGCGCGTGACGTGGGCGTGACACGCGCGCGTTGGCGGCGCTATGCTCTCTCCTCGACGCCCGCGGCAGCCCGCTGGCGCGTCACCCCAAAGGTTGCAACGGAGCGAACATGGCGGGCCTCAGAGTCCTCATCATCGACGACGACGACGGCGTCCGACCCATGCTCTCCACCATGCTGCGCAAGGAGGGCTACGAGGTCCGCGCCGCGCGCAACGGTGAGGAGGGCCTCAAGGAGCTGATGGCCAACCCGTGGGACCTCGCGCTCTGCGACGTCCGCATGCCCGTGATGAGCGGCCTCGAGCTCCTCGACGAGATCTCCGCCCGCGACATCTCCACCGCCGTCATCATCATGAGCGCCTTCGGCGACCGCGCCGTCGCCCTCGAGGCCATCGAGCGCGGCGCCCACGACTACTTCGACAAGCCCTTCAAGAAGGACGAGGTCCTCTTCCGCATCGCCAAGGCCGCCGAGCACCTCGACCTCAAGCGCGAGAACGAGAAGCTGCGCGAGCGCAAGGCCAGCGGAGAGCTGGCCATCGAGGGCATCATCGGCGAGTCCGACGCCATGAAGCGCGTCTACTCCATGGTCCACCGGGTCGCCCCGCACACCACCACCGTGCTCGTGAGCGGTGAGTCCGGCACCGGCAAGGAGCTCGCCGCGCGCGCGCTCCACGACCTCTCCCCGCGCGCCGGCGGCCCCTTCATCGCCATCAACTGCGGCGCGATCCCGGAGTCGCTCCTCGAGTCCGAGCTCTTCGGCCACGTCAAGGGCGCCTTCACCGACGCCAGCGCCACCAAGATCGGGAAGTTCCAGGCCGCCGACCAGGGCACCGTCTTCCTCGACGAGATCGGCGAGATGCCCTCCCACCTCCAGGTCAAGCTCCTGCGCGTCCTCCAGGAGCACGCCGTGACCAAGGTCGGCGCGAACGCCCCCGACCCCATCGACATCCGCGTCGTCGCCGCCACCAACGTCGACCTCGAGCACGCCGTCGCCCAGGGCGACTTCCGCGAGGACCTCTACTTCCGCCTCAACGTCATCCACATCCACATGCCCCCGCTGCGCGCGCGCGGCGACGACCTCCTCCTGCTCGTCGACGACTTCATCGCCGGCCAGAACGCCTCCAAGGGCCTCCAGATCCGCGGCGTCGCCGACGAGGCCCTCGACATGATGCGCGCCTACTCCTGGCCCGGGAACGTCCGCGAGCTCCAGAACTGCATCGAGCGCGGCGCGCTCCTGTCCGTCGGCGACCTCATCGACGCCCAATCCCTCCCCGACTCCATCCGCCGCGCCTCCGACGAGCTCCGCAAGCTCTTCGACGCCGACGAGCTCTCCATCAAGAAGATGACGGCCGCCCTCGAGACCATCCTCATCCGACGCGCCCTCGAGAAGACCCAGGGCAACCGCACCCACGCCGCCGAGCTCCTCGAGATCGCCCACCGCACGCTGCTCTACAAGATCAAGGAGTACGGCCTCGCCGACGTCGGCCGTTGAGCCGACGTGGCGCGGTTCGGGAGCGCTCCGTGTGAGGTGGGGAGTGTGGTGCGGGGCGGTAGCCCCCGCCGCCGCGCTGCGCGCTTGGCGCCCCCCGCGCTTCGCG
>CAJXPN010000296.1 GCA_913058025.1 uncultured Myxococcales bacterium
CGAGATTTCTGCCTGTCTCGTGGGCTCGGAGATGTGTATAAGAGACAGCCCGGGGAGTCCTTCTTCGGGCTCGGCGCGCAGACCTTCGGCATGGACCTGCGCGGCGGCCGCTTCCCGCTCGTCGTCCAGGAGCAGGGCATCGGAAAGCCCGCCTCAGGCAACCCCTTCCCCTTCTCCAACATCCCCGAGGCCTCCTACGCCCCCATGGGCGTGTGGCACTCCTCGCGCGGCTACGCCGCGCTCCTCACCCACGACGGCTACAGCGAGCTCGACACCTGCCGCCTCGACGCCGACACCCTCGCGCTCCGTTCTTTCGAGGCCATGCCAGGGTTCGTCCTCGTCGCGGGTGACACGCCCCGCGATCGGATGACCTCCATCACCTCCTACACCGGCCGCGCCTCCGACCCGCCCGACTGGGTCTTCGGCCCCTGGAACGACGCCGTCGGCGGCCCCGATCGCCTCGCCGAGGTCGCCCGCGTCCTGCGCGACGAGGGCGTCCCGTCGTCGGCCATCTGGTCCGAGGACTGGATCGGCGGCGAGTCCAGCGCCACCGGCTTCCGCCTCTCGTATGCCTGGGAGTGGGACCCCGCGACCTACCCCGACCTCCCGGGCGACATCGCTCGCCTGCATGACCAGGGCTTCGCCTTCCTCGCCTACTTCAACCCCTTCGTCCCAGACACCACGCGGATGTACGAGGAGGGCGTCGAGGGCGGTTTCCTCGTACGGCGCCAGGACGGCACGCCGTACACCCAGAGCGACCCCGCGCTGCGTCAGGCCGGCCTCGTCGACCTCTTCGACCCGGCCGCGCGCGACTGGTACCGCTCCTACATGGTCACCGCCGCGCGCGACCTCGCCATCGACGGCTGGATGACCGACTTCGCCGAGTGGCTCCCCATCGACGCCGTCACCGACGCCCCCGCCGACGCCGACCCCTGGGCCCTCCACAACCTCTACACGCTCGAGCAGCAGCGCGTGCACCGCGAGGCCATGGTCGCCTCGCACCCCGCCGGCCAGCCCGAGCCCGAGAACGACTGGACCTTCTTCGCCCGCTCCGGCTGGGCCAGCGCGCTCGGCGGGACCCCCGGCGTCTCACCGACGATGTGGGGCGGCGACCAGACCACCGACTTCGGCTACGACGACGGCTTCCCCACCGCGCTCACCATCGGCGCGCACCTCGGCCTCGCGGGCGTCGCCATCTACGGCTCCGACATCGCCGGCTACTCCTCGCTCGGCGACCGCTCCCCCACCAACAAGGAGCTCTTCCTCCGGTGGTCCTCGCTGGGCGCCTTCCACCCGCTCATGCGCACACACCACGGCGACACCGAGTGCACCCACTGGGCCTTCGACCGTGACCCCGAGACGCTCGCGCACTACCGCCGCTGGGCCTCCATCCATACGCTCATCTTCCCCTACCTGCGCGCCCGCATGGCGGAGGCGATCTCGCGCGGCTGGCCCATCACGCGCCACGCCTACCTCGTCGAGCCGTCCACACCCGAGCTCTGGTCCGGCGACCAGTACCTCTTCTTCCTGGGCGACGACATCCTCGTCGCCCCCGTCCTCGCCCAGGGCGCGACCTCGCGTCCGGTCTTCCTCCCTGGCCCAGGCTGGTGGCCGCTGCTCGGCGAGGCGCCCGTCGCCGCCGCCGGCCCCCACGACGCCCAGGCCGGCCCGACCGAGCTCCCCGTCTTCGCCCGCCCAGGCGCCGTGATCCCGCTCCTCCCCGAGGTCGTCGACTCCTTCTACGGCGCGAGCGTCGAGGGCGTCACCGACCTCGAGGACGTCCAGGGCGCCCTCCGCCTCGCGCTCTATCCCGCGCCCGATGGCACGGTCGGCGCGCTCGGCGCGCCCGTCGAGGGGCTCACCGTCTCCGGCCAGGGTCTCTCCGCCCTGACGGACCTCTCCTCGGCGACCCTCGAGGGCCAGGCGCTGGGCGCCTGCGCCGACGGTGACTCCACCGGTTGCCTCGACGCCGACGGCCTCGTCCGCGTGCGTGGCGCCGACCTCACGCTCGTCATCGGCGACGCCACCCTCTCGCTCACTGGGCCAGCCGACCGCGTGTACGTGATCGGCGTCGGGGGCGCGGCCTTCGGCGCGCTCGCCGACGCCACCGCGCTCACCGAGCTCGACCCCGACGTCACTCCCCCCTGTCTCGTCGAGTGAAGCCAACCGGGCGCACGTTCGGTGCGCCTGGGTCAGCTGGCCTGGGCCAGATCGACTGGATCAGTTCGCCTCGGTCAGCGCCACGGTCCCCGCCTCGGCCGCCATGATGCACGTCATGTAGTCCTTGCGTGTGTCGGCGAAGCGCTCGTCGTTCCCCTGGACCGCCTCGTCCACGCACACGTCATGCAGGCGCTCGACCAGCGCCTCGCACTGCGCGCGCGACGCCTCAGCCCCTGTGTCCGCCGCGCCCCGCTTGTGCAGCGACACGCACGTCTTGACCCCGTGGCGCTCGAGCTGCCACGAGATCCTCCACGCGTTCGCGACGTTCCACACGAGCACGCCCGAGAGCATCGTCGCGCTCAGCACGAGAGACGACCACAGGAACAGCTCGCTCCAGTCCATCTGACGCACGTTCTGGTCCCAACTCCAACGCATCGGTCTCCTCCGCGAACTTCATCCACATCATCGTGTTTTGACGCGCACGACGCGAGGACTATTTACCGCGCCGGGATCCTCACGATCGGCGCCAGCCAACCCTCCGAGGAGATCAGCGCTCCGCTCGCGTCCGCCTCGAACGCCAGCGCCTCACTCTGGAACATCGCACCAACCCCCGTACGTTCCCAGGTCCCCTCGATGAGTTCCTCCACGCTCGCGTTCTCGTCCGGGCTGCACGCCGTCCACATCCACGCGTAGGTCCGCACGCCGACGCACGCCTTGCCCACGCGCGTCATGTCCGCTCCCGTGGCCAGCCGGCCTGCGCGCGTCGGCTCCGACCTCAGCTCGATCTCCCCCACCTTGCGCGCCTCCCCCCGCGTCACGAACCCCTCCACCGCCTCCGGCAACGCCATGATCCTCGTCGGGCCCTTCCTCGACTTCTGGACCACGTACGGCCTCGCCGTGTTCGGATCCACGAAGAGCCCCTCGGCGTCGTGCGCGCGCCCTTCGTGCGTGAAGACCCACACGTGCTCGGGGCGCACGGCGCCGACCTCGCCGCGCGCGACCGCCTCGGGGTCCGGCTCCTCGACCCTCCACACCCACACCGTCTCTCGCCTGTGCTTGTTGTCTCCGATGTCTCCTATGAACAGGCAGCGCCGCTCCGAGCCCCCCTCGCAAGGTCCGGAGGCGATGTCCTCCCAGTCATACGCGCCGCGCACGTCGAGGGTGAACGCGCCCCTGAGCTCGCCGTCTCTTCCCAACATGTAGAGGCGAGGGGCATCGCCCGAGTCGTTGTGGGCCCAGAAGGTGTCGGGGCGCAGGCCGCTGGCCGCCAGGCCGCTGAGCTCCCTCAGCTTCCAGGTCGAGACCGTCCCCGTCGAGATCGCCTCCCCCCAGGTCGCGCTCGCGCGCGGTAAGCCCACTGGCAACAGCGTCATCGCCCACAACGCGTACACGAGCAGGTGTGAGCGGTGCCACGACGTGGGCTCTGCCTCGGCGCCTCGCGTGGGTTCCGCGCTCTCCGCGCTCTCCTCGTCCACATCGTCTCGCATTCGGCCTCGCGCTGGTGGGCGAGGGTGCTCCCTCGTGAGGATCACATTCTCGGTGGGCGACCGCCCCAGAGCAAGCCACCCCTGACTCGCCTGTGAGGGCGAGCCAGGGGTGGCGTCTGGTCTCGACGTGTCGGGAGGAGCGTCAGGCGGCCTTACGCGTGCGACGTCGGCTGGCGGAGACGGCTCCGACCAGGCCGAGCAGCAGGAAGAAGAGCTGCCCGGGCGTGCCCTTGCCGCTCGATGTCACCGCGCAGCCAGCCTGGGGCTGTGCCCCGGCCACCGTCGGATCTCCAGCCTGCGCTGCCGGCTCGACCGGCGCCACGCAGCTGCCCTGCTCACATCGCTCGCCTTCGCCACACTGGGTGTCGCGGTCGCAAGCCCAGATGCAGTTCTCGCCGTCGAAGATCTCGTTGTTCGCGCAGGGGCGGCTGTACTCGCCACCCTCGGGCACGAGGCCATCGACGCAGAAGCAGTTCGACGCTCCGACGAGGCCCGAGTTGCAGGTACACACGGCCTCGTTGCCGCACTCCTCCGGGCCGCGCGGGGCGCTGTTCGGGCGAAGCGAGAGGTCGATGCCGCCGTCACAGTTGTTGTCCAGTCCGTCGCAAATCTCGGGCGAGGCGCCCGCGAACTGCTTGCACTGGAGCGCGCCACCTTCGCAGACGAACTCTGCTCGACACTCGCCCACGTTGGTCAGGCCGTTGTCGAGGTCCTCGCACTCCTGACCCTGCTCGGGGAAGTCCTCATCGATGGTGATGCAGCCCGCGTCCTGGAACGTGCACTCGCCACGGCCTTCGCCCGCGACGATCTCGATGAAGCCGCCACAGTTGTTGTCGAAGCCGTCACAGACCTCCTCGGCGCCGGGGTTGATGTCGGCGTCGGTGTCGTCGCAGTCTCTGCCTTCGTCACAAGCCAGCGGCTTGTATCCGAAGAAGCCATCGCCATCGAGGTCCTTACAACACCCGTTCGGGTTGATGAAGCACTCGACCTGGCCAGCGTTGCAGACGTAGTTCGAGACCTCACCCAGGCACTCCTCGAGGGGGTGGTCCTGGATGACGCAGTCGGCGTCCTCGGCGGTGACCAGCGTCGACCTGACCTCGAACTCCTCGTTCGGGTCCAGCTCGATCCGCCCGCGGTAGGGCAAGTAGAGCTCCCACTGCTTGAGGTTGCCGATGTCGGTCATGTTGACCTTCATCGTCGTCCTCTTGGAGGGGTCGTCGTTGACGAGGTCACGCATGATGACGCTGTCGGACTCACGGTTGAACCCGTCTGCTCCGCTCCAGCGGCTCAGCGTCCAGTTCATCCTCGCGAGCTCCGCGCGCTCGAACGAGCTCGGGGACGCGTCGGCGACCGCGGCGTACTGACCCACGCGGTCGTCGTAGCCCGAGGTGAACGTGTCGGCGGCGAACTTCGTCACGCCCATCTCGAGGCGAGTGGCCTCGGGCACGTCACGATCGGCGCCCTTGACGAGCTGACCGTGGAGGATCGGCATGTTGACCGAGCCGTCGAGGGGTCGCGTGTCACGATGGAACGTGAGCACGGAGGAGTCGGGGCGCTGAATCGAGACGCTCGTGTCCTCGGCGCTCGGCATGTTCGTGGAGCCCGCGCGGTCATTGCCGTCGTGTGACTCGAACGCGACGAGGTCCTCGGTCGCTTCGGGCTGGTTGATCGTCGGCGCCCAGGTCCAGTCGTCGATGCTCGCGGTGCCCTGCTGTCGGACCTCCACTCGTGAGAAGAAGATGCTGTCCTCGTCGTCGACGTCGCCATCGCAGTTGTTGTCGCGGCCGTCACAGACCTCCGCGCCCGGGTTGACGGTCTGGACACAGTCGAGCGTGCCGGAGATGCACTGACCGGTGCCGTCGGCGCAGATGCCTTCGACGCCAGCGACCGCGCACTCCTTGCCGGTGTCGGCGGTGAGCAGCGGGCTGCCACCGAGGGCACTCAGCGGGCGGTTCTTCAGGATCAGACGCTCCGTCGGCAGCAGCTCCTGAGTCCTGCCGTCGTCGGCGTGGTAGACCTCCCAGACGTCGATGTCGCCGCTGAAGGTCGCCGAGATCTCGAGCGTCCACTCTTCGGAGCCGGGCAAGGGCCCGAGGGCCACGCCGCCGGTCTCCCCCGCGGCGCTGGTCACCACGTACTTCTGGTAGTGCTCGGGCGAGGTCGCCACGAGCTCGGACTCGTCGGAGTCGTTCAGGATGCGACCGAACGCGGCGCCCTCGTCGTGCGAGACCGCGTAGACGGCGGTCGCTGCGCCCTGAGAGGGGTCCTGCTTACCGTGCGTCATGTAGAGCACGTAGCGGCCCGCGGGGTTGTCCGTGTCGGACAGGTTCGGGTCGAGGTAGAGCACGAGGCGAGCCTTCTTGACCTCGTTGATGGGCGAGTCGACGTTCGCGCCGTCGAATCCCACGAAGTCGTTGGTGTCGTCATCGTCGTCGGAGAAGAAGGACATGGTCCCCTCGACCGGGCGCGGGTACATCACCGGGCGAGTCGCCTGCGAGGCGCGGGGGAAGTGCCCCA
>CAJXPN010000297.1 GCA_913058025.1 uncultured Myxococcales bacterium
AGCCAGACACGCCGCTCGCGAGCGCGAGCGCGAGCGAGAGGGTGCCCGCGGCGAGCGTGGCGGTGACCGGGAGGTCGTAGTCACGCAGCGGCCCCTCGAGCAGGCGCCAGATGGCCAGGAGCGTGTCGTGGAAGATCTGGCGAGCCATCATCGGGTCCTGATACGTTTGGGAGGTCGCGGTCGGGAGGTGGAACCGTCGTCGTGGTCGAGAACGTCCTGCATGGAGCGGCAGGCCGCCGCCAGACACGAGGTGTTCTTCACCTCCAGGGTCAATATGAGTGAGCGAGAGCCGTTTGACGAGATGCTCGAGGCGATGACGCCGAGGGAGCGCGTCGCGGTGAAGGTCTCGGTGGCGTGGGTGACGGTGGTGTTCGGTGGGTTGGCGCTGTTCGCGCCGCAGGGGTTCATTCTGCTGACGCGCAGGGCCGTGGCCGGGATCGGATGGCGGCCGCGCGCTGCTCGTGGCCGTGTCACCGGCGGTCGCGTCGATGGGGCCGTGGGTGTGGGCCGCGAGGAGAGCGCATCGGCGCGGGCGCCGCGGGCAGACATCGGTTACACCTTGAGTCGTTCAGGTCAGGCAGTGAGGAATTTCGAGGCGCCCACGTGAGATACAATCGTGTGCGAATCCGAGTCGACTCAGGGCAGGTGGTGAGATGAAGAGACGAGAGGTGCTCGTGGGTGCTGCGGCGCTGGCCGCGGCCAGCGCGTGGTCAAGCACTGCGCGCGCGATGGGGGACGACGACCGCTTGAGGATGGCGATGCTGCGCCCCTCGCGCGGCGAGACCTCACCACGCGAAGGCGCCTCCCGGCGGCTGCTCCAGGAACTCGAGAAGCGCACGAGCGTGCACGTGGACCCCACGGTGCGCGTGGTGGACATCGGGCCGGAGATGTTCGAGGTGCCGTTCCTGATCATGAGCGGTGAGCGCGGGTTTGAGCCATGGAGCGCGGAGCAGGTCGATATGATGAGGACGTACCTCCAGGCGGGCGGGTTCCTGCTGGTGGACGCGTCGTCTGGAGTGAGCCAGGGGCCCTTCATCAGCTCGGTCGTGCGTGAACTCGGGAGGATCTATCCGGACGAGAAGCTCGGCGCGATCCCCGCGGGGCACGTCCTCTACAAGTCGTTCTACCTGCTCGACCGCGCGTACGGTCGGGTGTCGGTCTCCGAGAAGATGGACGCGATCGCCCAGGGTGATCGCCTGCCCGTGGTGGTCTCGTACAACGACCTGTTGGGGGCGTGGTCACGCGACAGCTTCGGCAACTGGGAGTACGACGTGGTGCCCCACGGTGACTTCCAGCGCGAGCGCGCGTTCCGGCTCGGGGTCAACCTGGTGATGTACGCGCTGTGCGTGAACTACAAGGAAGACCAGGTGCACATCCCGTTCATCCTCAAGCGGCGGCGTTGGAAGGTCAATTGAGGTGACGGAGTGGGGGGTCGAGGTTGAAGAGGCGCGTACGAAGCGAGATGTGAATGAACGGATGGTGGACGGAGTACAACGCGGGGGACGTGCTTTGGCTGGGCGACTGGGGAGGAGCCTGGGTGCTCGGCCTGTTGGCGCTCGGTGCGCTGGTCCTGGCGCTGAGCGCGTACGACCTGAGGCCGATGCGGCCGATGCGTCGGCGCGTGCTGCTCGGTCTGCGCGCGGCGATCTACGCGCTGGCGGTGTTGATGCTGCTCGAGCCCGCGCTCGACCTCAAGAACATCACGAAGGTCAAGAACGAGGTCGTGGTCCTGGTGGACAAGAGCCGCTCGATGGAGCTGCCTGCGGCGAGCGTCGAGGGCCGCAGGGAGGAGCTCGCGGCGAAGGCGCTGCCCGAGTTCGCCGGGCTCATCGAGCGGACGCGCGGAGAGCACACGTTCACGTTCATGGGCTACGGGGAGGGAGAGCTCGAGGCGAGCTCTCCGGAGGAGCTGGGTGCGGGCGCGTCGAAGGGGCCGTCGTCGGATCTTCTGGGCGCGCTCGACGCGGTCCGTGAGCGCTACGCGGGCAAGGAGATCGGCGGCGTGGTGGTCCTCAGCGATGGGATCGACACGGGCGCGTTGGGTCGGCGGACGAGGAGGGGGGAGGAGCTCGACGAGACGTCGCGCGCGGCTCTGAGAGCGCTGGACGCGCCGATCAACACGGTCGCGATGGGCAGGGCCGATGGGTTGAGGGACGTGGCGGTGGCGCGCGTGCTCCATGACGACTTCGCGTTCGTGCACAACAGCGTGACGGTGGAGGCGCAGATCCAGACGATAGGCGTGGACGAGGGGACCTCGCTGACCGTGGAGCTACGGCGAGAGGGAGCGCTCGTCCAGACGCGTCAGGTCGTCGTGTCGGGTGAGGAGGCGAGGAGGGACGTGACCTTCGAGTTCGTGCCCAAGCGGATCGGCAAGGAGATCTACACGGTCTCGGTGCCTGCGCTGGTGGGGGAGGCGTTGACCGAGAACAACGCGGGTCACTTCATCCTGAAGGTGATCAGGGACAAGGTCCGCGTGCTCCAGGTCGTGGGTCGCCCGAGCTGGGACGAGCGCTTCCTGAGGAGGTTCCTCAAGAAGGATCCGAACGTCGACCTGATCAGCTTCTTCATCCTGCGGACGAACTCGAACGTGCAGGCGGTGCCCCAGAACGAGCTCAGCCTGATCCCGTTCCCGACCCAGGAGCTGTTCGACTCGGAGCTGGGCTCCTTCGATCTGGTGATCCTGCAGAACTTCAACTACGGCCCGTACGACATGAGGCAGTACTTGCCGCGCATCAAGGAGTTCGTGCGTGAGCAGGGCGGCGGCCTCGCGATGTTGGGAGGCGACCTGTCGTTCGCGAGCGGTGGCTACGAGGGGACGCCCGTGGAGGACCTGCTCCCGGTGGAGCTGCCGCCTGGGCGGCGTGCGGAGGAGCTGATCGACCTGGAGTCGTTCAGGCCCGAGCTCACGAAGGCGGGCTTGAGGCACCCGATCACCCAGCTCGCGTTCGACCCGGACACGAACCGCGAGATCTGGGCGGGGCTGCCCGCGCAGCGCGGCACGAACATCGTGGAGGGGGCGAAGTCGTGGGGGACTCCGCTGTTGGTGCACCCGAAGCTGCGCAAGAAGGGTGAGGCGATGCCCGTGCTGACGGTGGGCGAGTCGGGCAGGGGTCGCGTGATGGCCTGGACGACGGACAACACGTGGCGCTGGGGCTTCGAGAGCCTGGGGAAGGGCGGGACACCGCGCGAGTACCAGACGTTCTGGAACGGCGCGATCCGCTGGCTGATCAAGGACCCGGAGCTCAAGCTGGTCAAGGTCGAGTTGGGGGAGGACGTGTTCGCGCCTGGCGAGGACGTTCCCGTGGTGGTGAGGGTGAGCCAGCCCGACTACTCACCGGCGGTGGGCAAGAAGGGGAAGCTCGTGGTGACGTACCGCGGGTTGGAGCAGCTCATCGTGGGCGGTGAGGAGCGAGAGCGCGTGCTCGAGAAGGAGTTCGAGACGGGCGCGACGGGGCAGGCGAGCGTGACGTTGAGGGTGGATCGCCCGGGGGTCTACGAGGTCGACGCGAGGGTGGAGGGGGAGACCGGTGAGCTCAGGGATCAGGACACGATCCTGGTGGTCGAGGACGTGAAGGAGTGGCGCGACATCATCCCACGCGAGGAGCTGCTCGCGTCTCTTGCCAGGGAGACGGGTGGCGCGCATCAGGTCGCGCCCCGGTTCTCCGCGGGGGATCTCGAGCTCGAGGAGCCGCGCGCGGTCAAGATCAACCGCCGCAAGGTCATCCAGTTGTGGGATTCGCTGCTGGTGTTCGTGGCGTTGTTGACGTTGTTGGGCACGGAGTGGACGCTCAGGCGACGCTGGGGCCGACTTTGAGGAGAAGTTGTGGCGGCAAATTTGACGCCGCCCCCGCTCTGCTCAAAGGTGGTGGACGTAGTAAGGGCGCAGTGGCGTGGATTGTGAACACGTCTCACCTGCGGTATGATCAAGGGAGCAACTGCTCCACCAAATCGAACGTGAGATGCCCCGATGGGAGATGACGCTCCCGAGTCTATCGAGCTGACCTGCCCTACGTGTGCAGCGTCGTTCAGACTCAGGCCAAAGAAGGGCAAGCTGCCCAAGGGACCCATCAAGTGTCCCAAGTGCGGCGGCATGATCCCCGTGACCGTCGACGCGCCTGCTCGCAAGGAGGGGGGCGCCGCTCCGGGCGCTGCCGTCATGGGCATGGGGGTGATCCGCCGAAAGAAGAAGGGCGCGGGCGGCGACGTGCGTTCGACGCTGCGTGGCAAGGCGTCCGAGGCCTCCGACAGTGGCGAGGACCCGCTGACGGCGTCGACCGCGGACGCCGACGTCTCGGATATGTTTGGTGGCCTGCTCGACGACGTCAAGACGAGCAGCACGTACATGGGGCTGCCCTTGACGATGTCGTCGAAGGGGGACTCGAAGAAAGCCGACTGGGAGACGAAGGAGACCAAGGCGCTAACTCCCGACGACATCGGCGACCGTGAGCGCGCGTTCGACGCGCTGGACGCGTTGGATGAGGTCTCGGAGGAGGTCGGCTCGACGACGGACAAGGGGTTCCTGAGCAAGATCGCCCAGCCCGAGTCGCCCAGCGCGGATGACCTGAGCTTCGCGAGCGATCCGTTCGCCAGCGTGGAGACCGCGCAGGAGCCGGGCCCGTTCGACCTGCGAGACATCCTCGCGGCCGAGAAGCAGCAGATCAGCCCGGAGGCCGAGGGGAGCGTGACGCGCAACCCGTTGCTCGACCAGAAGAGAGATGGGGACCCCGACGTGTTCGGTCGTCCCGAGCCGACCAGGCCCAAGCCGATGCCTCCGATGCCCGGTGGCATCGGCGGCATCGACCTCACGCGTGCGCCGACCAAGCCGACCGGCGAGGCCGCGCTCCCGGCGGCGGCGAGTGAGCCCGAGCAAGACGACGCAACCTCGCATGCGCAGACCGAGGCTCAGGCCGAAGCAGACGTCTCGGCGCACGAGCGCAACACGGCGGAGTCTGACGCTGTCCCCGCGGAGCTTCTCGAGCATGCGGTCGAGCTGGAGCGCTCGCGCGAGCTGCCCGAGCCCATGGAGTTCGACGCGTTCGCGTCGCGCGCTGAGCCTCCGGCGTCCGCGTCTGCTCCTTCGGACGAGCCCGAGGAGCCCGCCCAGGAGCCCGCCGTCGCACTCGATGTGCCCGAGATATCTGAAGTGCCCGAGGCGTCCTCAGCGTCTGAGGAGCCTGAGGAGCCTGCTGCGTCCGAGGAGCCTGAGCCCGAGGAGTCCACCGATGAGGAGTCGCGAAGCGAGCTCGCGGAGCGCCTTAAGAGCAAGTTCGGGAAGAAGAAGCTGACGAATCGCCTGTCCGCGATCCGCGCGAAGCGTGAGGAGTCCGAGGTATCTGAGCCTCAGGTGATCGAGGCTGGCGATGGCCCCAGCGACGACCTCGACCTCGGGGAGCTCCTCGGGGACGAGGAGTCGGCTGGCATCGTCGACGACGTCTTCGACGAGGTCTCGCGAGCGTCCGAGTCCGAGGACGTGTCCGAGGCGCCGCCGCTCGAGTCCGAGGACGTGTCCGAGGCCCTGTCGACCGAGCCGTCCCCGCCCGAGGCGCCCCAGCCCGCAGCCCTCCTGAGCCCTGACACCGTCGATGAGGCTGGTGACGTGCCGCTGTCCGACCTCGGGGTGACCGCCGAGATCCGGGTCGTGGAGATGGACGTCGAGGAGCCGGTGGTGCTGCCTGCGTTCGCGCGTCCTTCTCAAGAAGGTCCCACGGCGGAGTACGAGTCCAAGCCCGAGGTGGCGGCCGCTGCGGCCGCGACGCTCGCGGACGAGAAGCAGATGGCGAAGGAGAAGGCCAAGGGCCCGGGCGTGCGCAAGCTCGACCTTAGCAAGCTCGCCAGGCTCAAGGAGTCCGGGAAGGTCGCGAAGTCGGGTGCCGCCAGGGAGCGTCGTCTCCCGCGCCCTGGCCGCGTGGGCGAGGGGTCGTCTCCGTCGCGCACGGCGTTGAGCTTCGACCTCCCGGCCAAGCCCGAGGATCGGGTGAACTCGCTCGGCGCGGAGGTGTCGAATGCTTATGAGAAGCTGCGAAGAGGTCGAGGGAACGGTCGCCGCCGGAGGGCGGGAGAGTCCCAGTCGGGGTTGATCGCCCTGCCGGATGTCCGCGGCGGTATGTTCGGAGAGGACGAGGCGGGGAGTGCCTCTGAGCGTCGAGGCAGCGGGTA
>CAJXPN010000298.1 GCA_913058025.1 uncultured Myxococcales bacterium
TACGAGATTTCTGCCTGTCTCGTGGGCTCGGAGATGTGTATAAGAGACAGACTACACTCGCGCCGCCCAGATGCTCATCGACGCCAACCAGCCGATGCTGGCCGCTCAGATTCTCGACGAGGCCGGCGAGGAGCAGCGCGCATCGCGCATGCGCGCCGAGGCCGCGCTCGCCGATGGCGACGAGGGCACCGCCGCCGAGTCCTTCCGCAAGGCCGGTGAGAACGAGCAGGCCGCCGAGCTCTTCGTCAGAGTCGGCAACTTCAACATGGCCGCGGAGTTGTTCGAGGCCGCCGAGCGCTACGAGGACGCCTGCGACCTCTACGTCCAGGTCGGAAAGTTGGGCAACGCGGCGCGCTGCGCCGAGCACATGGGGTCCTACTCGCGCGCGGCCACGCTCTATGAGGAGGCGGGTGACGTCGACGGCCAGCTCAGGATGCTGTCCGCGCTCGGCGACAACTTCAAGGCAGGCCGCATGCTCTTCGAGCTGCGCCGCTTCGGCGACGCTCTCCAGACACTCGAGCTCATCGACTCCCGTGACCCGCTCTATCAGCGCTCTCTGGAGCTTCAGGGCGACGTCATGCGAGCCCAGGGGCGTCACGAGAAGGCGTACTCGCGCTACCGCGCGGCCCTCGGGACGCGAGAGATCAACCTCGAGACCCTCTCGGTCGTCTACAAGATGGGTCGAGCGCTCGAGGAGGTCCAGGACTTCGCGGGCGCCATGCAGAACTACTCGCTCGTCCAGGAGGTCGACCCTCGCTACGAGGACGCCGCGCTCCGGCTGCGCTCATTGCGCGAGCGGCAGCGCCGCGGGAAGTCGCCGACCTCGTCCGGGCTCTTCAGCTCGAACGACCTGTCCGGTGAGGAGCAGCGCTACGAGATCCTCGGCGAGATCGCTCGAGGCGGCATGGGCATCGTCTACAAGGCTCGCGACACCGTGCTCGGGCGCGTCGTCGCGTTCAAGGTCCTGGGCGAGAACCTGCGCGAGAACGAGACCGCGGTGAAGTACTTCTTGCGGGAGGCGAGGGCGGCCGCCGCGCTCAGCCACTCCAACATCGTCACGATCTACGACGCCGGTGAGCAGGACGGTGAGTTCTACATGGCGATGGAGCTCGTCGAGGGCACCACGCTCAAGGAGCTCATCCAGCGCGTCGGCGCGCTGCCTGAGGATCAGGTCCGCTACATCATCATCAACTGCTGCCGCGCGCTCCAGTACGCTCACAGCAAGGGCATCATCCACCGCGACATCAAGTCCGGTAACGTGATGATCACGCGCGACAAGACGCTCAAGGTCATGGACTTCGGCCTCGCGAAGTTCCTCCGCGAGTACCAGAACAACCACACCCAGCAGGTCGGGACGCCGTTCTACATGTCCCCCGAACAGATCATCGGCAAGGACATCGACTTCCGCTCCGACCTCTACAGCCTCGGTTGCATGGCGTTCGAGTGTGGCACCGGGACGGTCCCCTTCTTCAAGGGCGACCTGACCTACCACCACCTGCACACCAAGCCCCCGTCTCCGCGCGCGCTCAACCCGAAGCTCGGGAAGGAGATCGAGGGGATGATCCTGAAGATGCTAGCCAAGACACCCGATGAGCGCTTCCAGTCGGCGGGCGACATCATCAAGGCGCTCTCCTGAGCGCTCCCCTCGATCACCCACCCATGACATTCGGAGCCCACTGATGGGAGACGAGCAGCGGGCCGACAGGCTCACGCACCTCGACGCGCGTGGGCGCGCCTCGATGGTCGACGTCGGCGAGAAACCCGTGACGCGCCGCGAGGCCGTGGCGCGCGCGTGCGTGTACATGGAGCCGGGGACGCTGGCGGCGATCCTCGGGGGGGATGTCGAGAAGGGCGAGGTCCTCCAGATCGCGCGCGTGGCGGGGATCATGGCCGCCAAGAAGACCGGTGACCTGATCCCGCTGTGCCACCCCATCGGGGTGGACCGCGTGGGCGTGGAGTTCGTCGCGCTCGATGAGCCCGCGTGCCTGATCGTCGAGGCGACTGCGACCGTGCGGGCGAAGACTGGCGTGGAGATGGAGGCGATGGTCGCGGTGACGACCGCCGCGCTCACGATCTACGACATGTGCAAGGCGAGGGATCGCGGCATGCGCGTCGAGCACGTGTACGTGGCGCGCAAGTCTGGGGGCCGCTCGGGTGACTTCTCACACCCCGAGCCGCCCGGGCCGAAGGTCCCGGAGGACGCGCGCTGGCGATGAGGTGTCAGAGGAAGCGGCGGCAGGAGGACGTGGTCGCTGGCTTGTCCAGCGCCCAGCCCTCGTAGAGGTCCGTGCAGACGGTGTCCTGGTCGGCCGAGTCGAGCTGCTCGAAGCAGGCGTCGAGCTCGGCGTTGGCGTCCTGGCGCCCGCTCGCCTGATCGATGCAGCGTTGCTCGAGGCGTGAGGCACAGGTCGCGCTGTCGGAGAACCTCGCGGAGCAAAGGTCCGAGGCGTCTACCCTGGATTCCGCGTCCACACCGGCCTGATCGAGCTCGTCGACGCAGCGTGTGCACGCGGCGCACTGCGCCTCGGCGATCTCGGCGCAGGTGAGCTGGATCGTAGACGGTAGGCAGGCTTGGCTGATGAGTGAGAGCGCCGCGGTGGCGAGGAGCGTGCGTGTGCGCATGTCGTCCGTGTTGTACGAGTGGCCCTGGCGTTGCTATGTCAGTGGCGAAGAGGGCGCTTCGAGAGCGGTCGAAACAAACCACAATCAGCCCCGCGCCGCAAGCGCGTGGCCCTACAGGTGAGCGTTCATGAGCGTCCATATTCAGACCCCCCACGATCTCGTGCGTGCATATCAGTCGCGCGCGAAGAAGCGTTTTGGTCAACATTTCTTGAGTGACCCGTCGATCCTCGATCAGATCTCGGACGCAGGGGAGGTCGAAGAGGGGGACCACGTGCTCGAGATCGGCCCCGGACCCGGGACCCTCACGTGGGTGATGCTCGAGCGCGGCGCGCACGTGACCTCGGTCGAGATCGACCGCGACGCCCAGTCGCACCTGACCGAGCACCTGGGCGAGTACGAGCGCTTCACGCTCGTGTCTGGTGACGCCACGAGGATGGATCTCACCGAGCTCATGGGTGGGCTCGAGTCCTTCAAGGTCGTGGCGAACCTCCCCTACAACGTTGGCACGGACATCTTCCTCAAGTTGACGGCGTCGGGCGCGCCCATCTCTTTGATGGCGTTGATGTTCCAGCGCGAGGTCGCCGCGCGGATGGTGGCGGGGGTCGGCGACTCGGGGTACGGGTCGCTCTCGCTGTTCACGCGGCTGCACCACGAGGCAAAGATCGCGCTCGTGCTGCCTCCAGGCGCGTTCACGCCGCCGCCCAGGGTGCACTCTGCGCTGGCGACGTTTCGGCCCGTGGAGGGTACGCGGATACCGGACCTCGAGCGGCGAGACTGGTTCGAGCGGATCGTGCGCGCGACGTTCCAGATGAGGCGCAAGACGATGCCCAACGGCCTGAAGAAGCTCGGCGTGGAGAAGCCGGACGCGGCGGTAGCGCTCGAGGAGATCGGGGTGGGCGCGAAGGCGCGCCCCGAGGAGCTCACGTTCGAGGACTTCGACGCGCTCTCGAAGTTGATCTCCGCGGGCTGAGCGGCCTCTCGCTCACTGGTACTTGGGGGACTGTCTGCACTGCGTGACGCCGTCGGTGAGATCGCAGTACATCGGACCCATGGAGTCCTCTGGGCAGTCCTTCGAGGTCCGGCACTCCGAGGTGTCATAGGCGCACTCGATGACGTCCGTGCAGTGGATGATGAGTCGTAGGCAGGCGCCGCCGGGCTTCTCGTCGCAGTCCGTGTCCTCGCGGCACCCCCCATAGGCGCACTGGGCGTACGGGCGTATCGAACCGACACGGGGGAGGCACGCGCCCATGGGGTAGTCGCCGCAGTCGTCGTCCGACCCGCACTCGTCGTAACGGCATTGGTACGACGGCTTGACCCTCATGCCACGGCATCCCTGCGGCGAGGTGTTCACGCACACGCCATCCGGGCGCTCGGTGCACTCCTCGGAGGTGCCGCACGGCTCCGGCTCGCGTCGAGGTGGCCTCTTGACTGGAGGCGAAGGATCGACCGGAGGCGCTTGCGCGATCATCGCCGCGTCGTCGACGCCCGAGGTGTCGTCGAGCGTGGCTTCGTCGGTGGGGGCTTCGACCGCGTCTCGCGTGGTTACGGCAACTATGGTGTTCACGTTGGGCGTGTCTTCCGGGGTCCCAGGGGCGGCCGAACAGGCCGAGAGGCAGACGGTCAGGGCGATGAGCGTGGCGGGTACGAATGGGTTCAACGAGGCACCTTGGGCAGCGTTCGGGAGGTTGTAGACGCGCTCCACGCGCGTTGGAGCTACTCGCTCAACGCGCCTCGGCGTCGACGCGTCGTGCCTCGACCTCGTAGGAGATGGCGAGGTAGGCGTCGTAGTCCTTGAGCCCGCGGGCCATCCCGGCGGCGTACTCGGCCAGGTAGCGGGTGAGGAAGGAGAGGTGTCCGTCGCGCAGGTACTGGACGACGTGGGCGACCTCGTGGACGACGAGCCAGCGCTCTAGCTCTCCCTCGGCGCCGAAGAGCTCGGAGCGGATGTAGATCTTGCGCCCGAGGGTGATGCCCGAGGCGCGCGCAGCGAGCGCGGCGTGGGCGATGGCGCTGCGTGGGCCGCGGACCCTGGAGAGCTTCGGGAGGGTGGGGACGAGGACGCACTCATCGACGGCGCGCTGGAAGACGGCGTCGTCCGCGATGCCACAGCGTCGCAGCGCGTCGAGCGCGCTGGCGCGCTCCTCCCGGGTGAGCTTGCGCGTGTCCATCAGCTTCGCCGGCGGCGAGCTGTGAAGGCGAGCGCGAGGGCGAGCACCGCGGCGCCCAGCGGCGCGCGTCGGGGTTCGCCCGGCGTGGTCGCGCAGCACCCCTCGTCCTCGCCTGCTCGTTGTCGCAGCTCATCCTCGAGCGCGGCGCGTTCGGCGTCCGTCAGGGGAGGGTAGGCCTCGCACATGCCGGCCTCGTCGAGAGCTTCGAGTGAGCGCTTCAGCGTCTCGAAGTTGGACGCGGTGTTGTACATGGTGGAGGTGGGGTCGTCGTTGTGATCGAAGCCGATGAAGTGGCCCGCCTCGTGGGCTATCGTGTTCTGGAGGTCGACCGAGTTCGGGTCCATGTTCGTGGCGAAGGTCCACTGGTCGTCGTTGATCTCGATGTCGGCGTCCGAGATCTCGCCGGTGCTCACGCTGAATGTGGTGGAGGTGAGCGCGTAGATCGTGCGCGAGTATTGCCAGTCCTCGACCCAGACGACGTGGTTCCGTCGATCCTTGGCGCAGATCCTCAGATTGGAGGCGCCGCAGTCGGAGTTCGCGGCGATCTCGGCGTCGACGTCGACGACGCCTCCGTTCTTGAGTGAGAACTCCGAGCACGAGACGTCCGACCAGACTGAGAAGCCCGCGTCGATGGCGTCGATGATGTTTGCGGGGGGTCCCGCCGAGGTGCTCGTGAAGTCGTCCCCGCCCTTGACGTCGATCAGGTACTCGACGGTGCGCGGGAGCCATGAGACGTCCTTGGCGATCTCGTCCACGTCGCAGATCCACGAGGGGTCGGGGTCGCTCCGGTAGCATGTCTGGGTGCGCATGAAGCCCTCCGCCGAGGCGACGGAGGGGAGGAGCGTGAGGAGCGCGAGCGATGTGAGCGCGGCCCTGGAGGTGTTCACTGGTCGCCTCCGGTGTGTGCCTGGCGGACGCGAGACGAGAACGCCTCGAGCGACCACGTGGAGGTGTGCGCGTCCGATGGGTCGGCCTCGACGAGCGTCGCGGCGCCTTCTTCTCGCTGTGAGGTGGGCTCGACGAGGCGGACGCCGTGGACGTTGGGCACGACGAACAGGGTCCGGTCGTCGGGGCCCATCTGGACCGAGAACTTGCCCTGTCGCATGCCCGTCACGACCAGCGGCGCGCCCTTGGCGGCGGGTCGCTCGAGGAAGACGAGGACGTGCTCACCGGGTGAGAAGCTGGTGGAGCCCGCGACGTGCGTGGCCACGTCTCCGAGGCGGCCGCCGACGCGCGCGAGCGTGACCTCGTCCTCGCCCTCGCCCTTGTAGCGTTCGGCCACGCGGATCGTGACGTAGGTCATGACCCGGCCTGTCTCTTATACACATCTGACGCTGCCGA
>CAJXPN010000299.1 GCA_913058025.1 uncultured Myxococcales bacterium
CGAGATTTCTGCCTGTCTCGTGGGCTCGGAGATGTGTATAAGAGACAGGAAGAGGACTCGGCCCAGGTCACGCTTTACGACGCCTCGGGTGGCGTCGTCTCCGCTGGCAGGGTCACTCCGGAGTCCTTCTTCTCCGCAGAGTTCTTCAACGCGTACTCCGCTGCTGGTGGTTCGTACCTCGTGCGCCTCGACGGCGGTAACTTCGGCGCGATCACGAACGCCGTGATCTCCGTGTCCAGCAACACGCCCAAGGCGACGCTGACACCGATCGCCGGAGACGCCGCGCAGGTCATCGGCGGCCCGCTCACCGAGGGCACCTCCGACATCGTCCTTCTCGACCTCGCCACGGCGCTCGAGATCACGGGGACGATCAACTCCATCGCGGGTGACATCGACTACACGATCGTCGACGTCGCCACCGGCGACATCGTCAACTCCGGCGCACGCTTCGGTGACGAGACGATCGACACCGAGCTCCCCGCGGGGCTCTACTTCATCGACCTGCTCGCGTACGACCCGACCGACGACTACACCATGGACCTCACGTTCCGTGACGCACCCGCGACCGAGGTCGAGCCCAACGAGACGGACGCCACCGCGACCCCGTTCTCGCTCAACAGCCGCGGCGCCAGCGGCACGTTCGCCGACGCCGCCGACGTCGACGTCTACTCCTTCACCGTCGCCGCCGACCAGGCGCCCGAGGACATCCTCGTGCTCCGCCTCGACCCGGACGTCGCCGCCGGCGCCACCCCGACGTACTCCTGTGACGTGCGTGACTCCAGCGGTACGCTCGTCTCGCAGGCGAACGTCGTCAACGAGTGCGTCCTGATGCTCAAGGGCCTCGTGACCACGGAGACCTACACCGTCGATCTTCGCACCGACAGCGCCACCCCGATCGACTACGAGCTCACGCTCGACCGCACCACCGGTGAGATCGAGGACCCCGCGTCCGCTGGCGTCATCAACGTCGGCTCGCTCCCCCTCGCGGGCTCCATCGACTTCTTCGGTGACCTCGCCACCGACGGCGTGAACACCACCGTCGACGCGATCTCGTTCAAGATCGACAGCATCGACGCCGGCCAGCTCCTCGTCGTCGAGGTCGTGCCCGTCTACAACCGCGCCGTGGCCCCTGGCCTCACCGCCGAGATCACCGACACGGTCCCGAACCAGATCGCGTTCCTGGACACCGCCCCGCTCAAGTTCACTCTCGACACGGTGACCGCTGGTTTCTACACCCTCAACCTCAGCCGCGCCGACATCGACCCGAGCCTGACTCTTCGCTACAAGGTCAGCATGGAGATCGTGAGCAAGGTCATCGTGAACTCGACGCCCGGGACCTCGATCAGCAACGCCAACCCGACGGCGACGATCGACACCCTCAACGTCGGCGAGGCCTGCGTCATCGCTGATATCCTCATCCCGGTGGACATCACGCACACCTGGCGTGGCGATCTCGAGCTCGACCTCACCTCGCCTGCCGGCACCACCGTCCGTCTCCAGGACAACATCGGAAGCAGCGCGGACGACGTCCTCGGCGTCTTCGGTGACGACCTCGCCGTGGACGGTGACCTCAGCGACTTCTTCGGTGAGAGCGCCACCGGCGTCTGGACGTTCACCGCCACCGACACCGGCGGCGGCGACGACGGCACCCTGAACTCCTGGGGCGTCGAGATCTCCTGCCAGTGAGTCTTCGCTGACACAGCCGACGCACCTCGCGTCGACGCGGCCCCTCTCCTTTCTGGAGAGGGGCCGCTCTCGTTCTTGCGCCCCGCGTTCATCAGCCAGCCCAGGTGGATAGCGTGGTTGCCACCCTCGCGCGCGGCGGGTTACGCTTTCGGTTCAACCCAAAGCACGAGTGTGAGCATGGGCGAGAAGGATCTGGGCCTGCAGACGGTCTTCGTCGACGACCGCGCGACGTCGCGCAGGCTGCGGCGCGCGCGCCTCGTCGTGTTGGACGGCCCCGACGAGGGCAAGACCTTCGACCTGGGCAAGAGCCGCGTGACCGTGGGGCGCGCGCGCGTGAACGACGTGACGCTGGCGGACGGGTCGATCTCGAGCACCCACTTCGAGCTCATCGCCGACGAGTCCGGCGTGGTCTTGAAGGACCTCGGCTCCACGAACGGGACGCTGCTGGGCGGCTGCCGCGTCCGGGAGGTCGTGCTCGCGCCGGGCGCGAGCTTCCGCGCCGGGAACACCACGCTCATGCTCGAGCCCGGCGACGAGGTCGTCGAGATCCCGCTCTCGAGCGACGAGCACTTCGGCGGCGTGCTCGGACGCTCCGTGGCGATGCGTGAGATCTTCGCCGTGCTCGGCAAGGTCGCCCCCAGCGACCTCACCTGCCTCATCCAGGGCGACACGGGCACGGGCAAGGAGCGCATCGCGCGCGCCATCCACGAGCGCTCCAGGCGCAAGGGCAAGCCCTACGTCGTCCTGGACTGCTCGTCCATCCCACGTGACCTCATGGAGTCCTACGTCTTCGGACACGAGAAGGGCGCCTTCACCGGCGCCGTCTCACAGCGCCAGGGCGCCTTCGAGCAAGCCGACGGAGGCACGCTCTTCCTCGACGAGATCGGGGAGCTCGACGTCAACCTCCAACCCAAGCTGCTGCGCGTCCTGGAGAACCGCGAGTTCAAGAGGGTCGGCGGTTCGAAGACCGTGCGCACCGACTGCCGTGTCATCGCAGCGACCAACCGTGGCCTGCGCGACATGGTCAACGACGGCACGTTCCGTGAGGACCTGTACTTTCGACTCTCCATCGTCAACGTCGAGCTGCCGAGGCTCTCGAGCCGCCGCGACGACGTCATACTCCTCGCCGATCACTTCCTGCGTGAGGTCACCGCGTCCAACCCCGAGCTCGGTGAGCTACGCCTGAGCGCCGATGCGATCGAGGCGCTCGTTGGCTACCCCTGGCCAGGTAACGTGCGCGAGCTCAAGAACGTGATGGTCCGGGCGGGGAACCTCGCGGCGGGGCCCTCGATCGTTCCTGCAGATCTGCACCTGCACGGCTACTCGGTCTCGTCTGCGGCTTCCCGTGAGGAGGCCGCGTCGCGCGAGGTCACGAGCGCTGGCGAGCGGGGCGAGGGCTCCGAGGTCGACCTGGACGTCGCCTTCAAGGAGGCCAAGCAGGAGGTCATCGAGCGGTTCGAGCTCGCCTACCTCTCCGAGCTCATCGAGGCGCACGACGGCAACATCTCCCGCGCCTCACGCGCCGCGGGGATCACGCGCTACCACCTGCGCGAGCTGCTCAAGAAGTACGAGCTGAAGTGACAGGCGAGGGGGCTGGACAGCCGCGCTCACTTTGCCTCAGGGCGTCGGGACGCCCGAGACCGTGAAGAGGCCCTTGAGGTCGCGATCGTCGAGCGAGAAGCCCAGCCCGAGCGTGAAGTTACGCCCGAAGAGCGGGAGCGCCGGGTCGTAGTCGTTGAGCGCGTCGTCGATGCCACCGAACGCGTAGATGTTCGGGAAGACGTTGTAGGAGCCGAAGACGCGCAGGCGCGGGTTGCGGCCCTCGTCGAACTCGTAGAGGTCCGCCTGGAGCTCGAGCGACCGGTCCTCGAAGAAGACGAGGTTGCCGCCGATGCCGCCGCGTGACTCGATCACGCCGAAGCGGAAGTACCAGGCGAGCCAGTCCGTGAGGTTGTTGCCGATGGCGTACTGGACGCTGAGCTTGTAGTCGTCGGAGATGGTGGTCTTCTGGGTCTCGACGGGGCCGTTGGGGCCCTCGACGATCTCGGTCGAGTTCGAGCGCAGGCCGCGGTACGCGTCGACGATCTCGATCAGGTAGTACTTGTTGCGGCGAGGCTGGAGCTTGAGGCCGACCACGCTCTTCAGCTGCCCGGCGTTGAGGTGGTACTCGGAGCGGAACGAGACGACCGTGCGCAGCCGGCCGATCGTGTCCGTGACGTCGCTGACGTCGGTCAGGACCTGCTCGGCCTTCTCGGCGATGACGGGGTCGTTCACGAGCGCGCCCAGCGTGCCCTCGCCCTCGTTGACCTTGTCGGTGATGTCCTGGACGTTCTGGAGCGAGTAGTTGAGCGAGTCCAGGGTGGACTGGAGGCGCAGAAGCGTGCCCGCGATGGATCCGAGCCCCGCCTGCACGTCGCCCGAGGACTGACCCACGATGAACTTCACCTCCTGGGTCACGCCCTTGACGTCGCGCACGACCTCCTGGGCGTCCGCGAGGATGATGTCGATGGACTCGGTGCCCGTGACGCTCAGGCGCGCGAGGTTGCTCGAGATCTTGTTCGCGTCGTCGACGACCGCGTCGAACTTGGGGCGAGCGTCGACGATGAACGAGCGCGTGGTCGCCAGGATCGTCTGGAGGTCGGTGAGCATCTGCTGGAGGCCCTTCTGGCCATCCTCTCCGCCGAGCACGGCGGCCAGCGACGCGGTGACCTGCTCGATGTCCCCGGTGATGTTGTTGAGCTTGCGGAAGATCTCCTCGACGCTCACGCCCTCGTTGACGTTGCGGACCTGAGAGCCCTCGCTCAGCGTCGAGCCCTCGGTGCCAGGGGTCAGCTCGAGGTAGTAGTCGCCGATGAGGCTGGCGGACTTCTTCGAGACGAGAGCGCCGTTCTTGTAATACGGCAGATCGACCGTGACCGTGTCGCCGTTGTCGTCTCGGCGCGAGATCGTCCGCGACGCCGAGATCCCTTCGTAGAGCGCGAGATCCGAGCGCACGAGGATGTCGACCCTGGCGCGCTTGCCCTCGAGCTTGATGTCGGCGATCTCGCCGACGGGGATGCCCGACATGGAGACGCGCGAGCGCTTGGCCAGGCCCGTGACGTCGTCGAACATCACGTAGATGCCGATGTAGTCGGAGCCCGCGCCGCCGCCGTCGCCGGTGAAGCGAGTGATCATGACGAACGTCGCGGCGAGCCCGACGAGGACGAGCAGGCCGACCTTGAACGGTGTGAAGAAGTCCTTGGCGTTCATTGAGTGTCCAGGCGCTCAGGAGGCGCGGCTACGCGTTCGAATACATGAAGACGGTGAGGACGTAGTCCAAAACGAGCACCGAGATCGAGCTCGTGACGACCGACGAGGTCGTCGCCTCGCCCACTCCCTTGGCGCCGCCGGAGGCGTAGAAGCCCTTGTAACAACCGACCAGACCGATGGCGAGGCCGAAGGTCCCGGCCTTGAAGGCCGAGTTGAAGACGTCGCGGACGTCCACGAAGTCCTTGATCTTCTGGGTGAAGATGCCCGGGTCGATGTTCATCAGCTCCACCGACAGCGCGTACGCCGCGCCGATGGCCACGAGGTCGAAGATCATCACGAGCAGCGGCATCATCAGCGTCGTGGCGACCACGCGCGGCATCACCAGGTACTGGACCGGGTTGACCGCCATGACCGCCATCGCGTCGATCTGCTCGGTCACGCGCATCGTGCCGAGCTCGGTGGTCATCGCGCTGCCCGTACGCCCCGCGACCATCAGGCCGGTGAGCACCGGGCCGAGCTCGCGCACGACCGCCGCGGCGACCGTGCCGCCCACCAACGTCTCGGCCCCGAAGAGGCTGAACGCGTAGATCGACTGGTACGCCATCACCAGGCCCGTGAAGAGCCCCGTGAACATCACGATGAAGAGGCTGCCGACCCCGATCGACTCGAGCGCCTGGAAGAGGATGCGCAGCCGGTAGGGCGGGCGGACCATCCAGATCAGAGTCTGGGCGAGCAGGATGATGATCTGGCCGAAGTTCTCGACGGCCTCGATCACGGAGGACCCGATCGATTCGATCCCCGCTTTGAGTTGCTCAGCTATGCCCAAGAAGCGCCTCGCGCCGGTTCCGGTGATGTGTCCGCGCGCTCGAGCGCGCGGACACGGACTCTTCGGTGGAGTACAGCCCCACTCATAGCGTGTCCCCGAACGCATGGAAAGCGGTGAGTGGGCGCCCACCTCCCATGCGCTCGGCTGTACGTCGGCGCGCGCCGTTGATACAAACCGAGCGAGGCGCCAGAAGCGTCCTCGCCCTCGCGACACGAGACGCCCCCTGGAGGACCCCATGTCCACACGTCCGCATCCGCCACTCTTCGCGTACGTCGCGCCCCTGTCCTTCCTGTTGCTCATGCTCTCACCGGCGTGGGCCATCGCTCAGGACGGCGCTCAGGACGGCGCGCCCGCAGAGGTGAGCGCGAA
>CAJXPN010000300.1 GCA_913058025.1 uncultured Myxococcales bacterium
GGGCGATGTTGGCGCCCAGGTCGCCGCGGCCGTCGCCGTCGAAGTCGGGGCTCAGAGTCGTGATCGACTCGGGGAGCTCGCCGCGCCAGGAGCGCGTGAGCTCGAGCATCACGCCGTAGAGCTGGGTCTTGTCGAGCTCCGCGACGAAGCGCGGGTTGCCCGTGGCGGAGACCCCAGCGGAGCTGGAGTTGGTGCAGCGCTTGTAGCTGGCCTCGTTGACCGCGGGCGGGGTGATGCACGAGAAGCCCTGAGAGCAACCTGCGTCGCAGTCGGAGTTTGGCAGCTCGAAGATCGCCGAGTCGCTGAACTCGATGGCGTCGCGGCCGAAGTCGACCGTCGCGCCGTTGAGCACGGTGTCAGGCGTGATGGCCGCCTTTTCGGAGGTCCTCAGCGCGACGCGCATGATGGCGGGGCCTGCGGTGCCATCGCACGTGGCGAAGCCCGTTCCCTCGCTCGTTATGCCTGCCGAGTAGACTTCGGTGAAGGCGACGTCGGACCAGACGATGCGTGCGACTGTGTCGCAGCCGCTGACGCCAGCGCCGAGCGAGAGCCCGAGGGTACCGAGGACGCAGGCGCTGGCGCAGAAGCGGCCGAGCGAGCGCTTAGAGGACGAGTCGAGACGATCCATGAACACACCGGTTCTGTCGAAGTTCACTTTACAGATGCGCACGAGGAGCCGACATCCGGCGTGTCCTACATGTAGGACCCAAGCGCGCGCTGGCGTAACGTTTTAATCGAAGAGTCACGCAGGCGCAACGTCGCACACGCATCGCGGGAATATGCACTACGGACCTCGAACTCGCGAGGGTAGGATTCCTCCCGTCGGATGGAAGAAACGAGAGAAGCCGAGCCACCCTAAAGGTGACTCGGCTTCTTGCTCGAGAGTGCGAAGAGGCGGGCTCGAACCGCCGACACCGGCCTTTTCAGGGCCGTGCTCTACCAACTGAGCTATCTTCGCGAAGCGGACTCGCCCACTGGGCGCGTCCGAGATGCGGGGGCCGGAATCGAACCGACGCAATCCTGGCTTATGAGACCTGGTGAGCTACCACTGCTCTACCCCGCACAAAACCTCGATTCGAGGTTGTGCGCGCCAGGTCTTGCCCGACGCGGACAGGACAACCGGACCCTCTCGAGAACCATTCCAACTTTTTGGGGTTCGGCCCAGCGACGTGCGCAAGAAACGAAGACGCCGCGGAGGTGACCTCCGCGGCGCGTCGTGTTCGCCCTGGGCGAGTCAGCGCAGCGGCTTGCGCATGACGCCAGTGGTCATCCAGGAGCCATCGTAGGCGCCGCCGGACTGGCGGCGGAGGTGGAACTCGTAGACGACGCGCTCGCCGCGGCTGCCTATCAGGAAGATCTCCTGGCGGGCCACGTCACCGTGGACGCGGGGGGCGTCGTAGCTGACCGAGGTGTTGCCGAGCATGGGCGTATAGGCCGAGTTGCGCATGAGCTTGGTGAAGCGCGAGATGGGGCCGACGGCGGCGCGGTTCGCGGGGGCGGCGAAGCCGAAGGCGCGCGCGATGCCTGCGTCACGGCGAGGGAAGTTGGGGCGGCGGAGCGCCTCCATCTGGGCACGCACGACCTGCGTGGGGCTGAGCGAGGGGTGGGGACGCTGCGCGACGACCTCGCCGCTCACGTGCTCGGCGCGCACGCGGGCGTTGACCTGAGCGGCGAGCGCGGCGGCGCGGGCCCGCTCGATGCGCGCGGTCTGCGCCTTGATCTTGCGCGCGTGGCAGGGCGAGTAGGCTTGCGAGGTGGCTCGCGAGACGGTCTCTCCCTGCGAGATCGCCGACATCGGCCAGAACGCGCGCACCATGAGGTTGGCGGTCATGAACCACCCCGCGAGCAGCAGCGGCAACGCGAAGAGGACGAGCAAGGTTGTCTTGGGACGATGCGTCATGGTGAATCGATCCTGTTCGTGGGAGGGAGGGAGCCTTCACGTCTTACAATACAAGAGACGCGCGGTCGGGTCGACAGTGTGCGCAAAGGATTCATTTTCCTTCACAAACGCGCGACACCTCGACGCAGCGCCCCCTCCTCGATCCAACGCACGGCGCCGCGCTCCACGCACACCGACCAGTCGCCGTACGCGTGCCCGCCGGTCCCCCAGGTCGCGTCGTGGCACACCAGGATGAGGGACTGCGCCGACGGATCGGCGAAGCCGAACTCGGAGACGTTCCACGAGCCAGGACCACCCCGCCGACCCGGCACGCCGATCCCGCGCGCGAGCAACTCCGTGACCGCGATCGACTCGAGTTCGAGGATCCTCGAGACCACGTGGCGTAGCCGCTGGAGCGTCCGGTTCCCGAGCACGTCTCGGCGACCTGTCGGTGAGGCGATGCAGACCTCGAAGTCGGGCTCGGAGAGAACCGGGACCGGCAACGAGACGACCCACCACGACGCCTCGGCGTCCCACCGGCACCACCGGAGCAGGTCGGGGCCACAGTAGCCGAGGTCGAGCAGGCGAGGGTCGCACCGCCCGGCGTCGAACCAGAGGTCTGGGCAGATTCTGAGCGCCCTCGGCCAGGTCGCCGCGGCGCGCGCGACGTAGGGCCACCACGTCAGGAAGAGGCGCTCGCGCGCGCCGTCGTGGGCTGCCGTGACGGCCTCGCACAGGTGAGCCCATACGCCCGCATCGCGCGCGCCGTGGGTCGCCTCGCGCAACGCACCGAAGAGGTCATCGACGTGTTCCATCTCGGGTCACTCGACGAGCAAGACTGGCGTGAGCAGCGGCGTGAGCGAGCCGGAGCTGCGCGTGAGGGCCTCCGCCTCCATCAGGCTCTTGGCGTAGAGGCGCGCGTCGGGCAACGGCGCGAGCGAGCCGTCGGCGACGTCGTCTGCGGTCGGGTGGCTGTACTCGGCCACGGCCGAGACGTCCTCGCCCTGGATGAAGATGGCGTAGGGGCCGTCCTCCGAGATCGTGACGACGATCGCGCCGCGGTCGGTGCTCGTGTAACGCATCGCGGAGTTGTGCCTTGCGCCACGGGAGTGGTCGTAGCCGCCCACGGCGGCGCCATCGACGAGCGTGGCGCCGCGGTGGACCTCGCCGCTGCGCGTGATGAGCACGGCGCCGTCGACGGTGCTGATCGAGGCGAGCTGATCGAGGTCGGGCGCGTGGGTGACGTCGAGCGGCGGGTCGAAGCCCTGGCCCTGGTCGAAGAGGCGGCGCTGGTCGCCGCCGACCACGATCATCGCGCCGTGGCCGAGCAGCGAGGCCCGGCACGCGAGCTCGGCCACGCCGGCCGCCACGCGCGCGTCCAGCGCGATGCGGCGCTCGGCCGCGTGCGCGATGAGGTCGCTGCATATGACGGCCGGGTCCGGGCGCACCGGGACGCCCGAGAAGCGCGCGCCTCGGTACGTCGCGATCTCGACCTCGCGCTCGCCAGCGCCCTCCCCTCTCACCGACACGGTCGCCACGCCGTTGCCCTCGAGGCGCACGCGGAGGAAGCGCTCGGGGAGCGAGGACTCGTTCAGGAAGCCCACGACCTCCGAGGGCGTGCAGCCCACGTGGACCTGCCCACCGGGGCCGGCCATCTGGACGATCTTGCGCACGTGCTTGGAGTGCTGGAGCCCGACCGAGGGGACGATGCGGCGCGTGATCGTGAGGCGGAGGTCCTCCGTGTCGGCGCAGATCAGGTCACCCTCCGGGAGCTCACCCTCCTCGCGGCGGGTCGCGATGGCGCAGAGCTGTCGGAGGTAGGGCGCGACCACGCGCGCGACGTTGGCGCCCTCGGCTCTGGCGCCCTCCCCGTAGAAGACCGAGCGCGCGGCCTCCTGGACGGCGAGCGGCGCGTAGTTCTCGAGCGCGCTGTAGTACTCGGGTCGAAGGAGGCCGCTGAACCCGTACTGGAGGAAGCGACCGCCCCAGTCGCGGATCGGCGCGCGGTCGAGCGACCAGTTCGGGACCTCGACGACGACCACGGCGTGTGAGCCATCGGGGCCGTCGCCCACGACACCGAAGGGCTCGCCCGACGGCGTCCAGATGCCGCCCGGGGAGCGGCCGTAGAGGTCAGGGAGTTCGCCCGCGGCGAGCGCCTCGATCGCGCGATCGGCGAGCAGGCGGTGGGGGTCGTAGACGCATAGCCGGCCGAGGTGACGCAGGCAGATGCCCACGCGTACGGCGCGCCCGTAGTAGAGCGCGAGCCCGCCGGCGAACGCCGGGAAGTAATACCTGAGTGATTGCTCGATGGGCTCGGACACGTGCTCCTCTCCAATGGTGAGCGCCTCTTCGGTGAGTGTAGCGCATGTCCGGACGTCGCGCCCTATTTCGACCCGCGCCGCTCCACCAGCGCTCGATCGGACCGTCGCGGACGCAGCGCGGCAGAACCTGCGCACGCAGCCCGCCGGGTGCAATCACGCGGGGCGGATGAGGGGCGGATCGAGCGCGTCGGGCGCAGCGTAACCCATGAGCGCGAGCGCGGTCGTGGCGAGGTTGCTGAGCCGGCGAGGCTCGAGGTCGGTGAGCGTCCAGGAGCTCTGGACGGTCGGCGCCCAGATCCAGCACGGCACGGGGTTGAGGGTGTGGGCGGTCATCGGGACGCGGCGGCCGCGGTCGTCCTCGACGAAGCCGCCGGTCTTCTTGTCGATCTGGACCATCTGGTCGGCGTTGCCGTGGTCGGCGGTGACGATGGCGGCGCCGCCGAGCTTGCCGATCGCGTCGAGCAGGCGCGCGAGCGACAGGTCGACGGCCTCGACGGCGATGATCGCCGCGGCGATGTCGCCGGTGTGACCGACCATGTCGCCGTTGGGGTAGTTGATGCGGGCGAACTTGATGTCGGGTGAGGCCTTCAGCCGCGCGATCGCCTCGTCGGTGATCTCGGCTGCCTTCATCCAGGGGCGCTGCTCGAAGGGGACGTTGTCGCTGGGGATCTCGACGTAGTCCTCGAGCGCGGCGTCGAAGGGGTCGGAGCGGTTGCCGTTCCAGAAGTAGGTGACGTGGCCGAACTTCTGGGTCTCGCTGATGGCGAGCTGGCGCACGCCCGAGCACGCCAGGCGCTCGCCCATCGTCCCCTCGATCGAGGACGGGCCGACGAGGTAGCGCCCAGGCAGGCCGCGGTCGCCGTCGTAGCGCATCATGCCGGCGAAGAAGACGTCGGGGCGGCGGACACGGTCGAAGTGGTCGAAGTCGTCGGCCTCGAAGGCCTGGACGAGCTCGACGGCGCGGTCGCCGCGGAAGTTGAACAGGAGGACGGCGTCGCCGTCCTGGATCGTGCCCACGGGCGCGCCGTCTGCGTGCACGACGAAGGGCGGGATGTACTGGTCGTTGAGGTCTCGGTTCTGGGCTCGCGCGGCCTCGATGGCCTCGCGCGCGGACGTCGCCTCGGGGCCCTCCCCGAGCACGTGCGCGCGCCAGCCGGTCTCGACCATGTTCCACTCGGCACCGTACCGATCCATGGTCACGAGCATGCGCCCGCCGCCCGAGGCGATCCTGGCGTCGACGCCGTCACCCTCGAGCTCACCGAAGAGCTCCTCGACGCGGTCGACGTACTCGAGCGCGGACTGCCCGCCGACGTCTCGCCCGTCGAGGAGCACGTGCAGGCGGATCGTCGTGACACCACGCGTGGCGGCGTCACGGCACAGCGCGAGGACGTGGTCGATGTGCGAGTGGACGTTGCCGTCGGAGAGCAGGCCGATGAGGTGGAGCGTGCCGCCGTCGGCGATCGAGCCGGTGACGTCGAGCCAGGTCCCGCTGGCCTCGTCCTCGGGGTCGAAGAGCGCGCCGGAGCGGATCGCCACGTCGACGAGCTTGGCGCCCTGGTCGTAGATCTTGCCCGAGCCGATGGCATTGTGGCCGACCTCGGAGTTGCCCATGTCGCCGTCGCTGGGCATGCCCACGTGGGTGCCGTGGGCGAGCAGGTCGGTGCGGATCGCGTCGCGCTCGAGGCGCTCGAGCGTGGGCGTGCGCGCGAGGTGGACGGCGTCGCCGTCGTCCTTGCGGCCCTCCCCCACGCCGTCGAGGACGATGAGTACGACGGGGCCTTCGACGTGCGCGTGATCGTGGCGTTCGAGCTTCTCGGTCATGGGTCCACCTGGTGTGTTCGGGTGTGTCGTGCGTACGCGTTTTCGTTACCACATGTGGGACTGTCTCTTATACACATCTGACGCTGCCGACGATCTACTCTGTGTAGA
>CAJXPN010000301.1 GCA_913058025.1 uncultured Myxococcales bacterium
CTACACAGAGTAGATCGTCGGCAGCGTCAGATGTGTATAAGAGACAGGGGTGACATCACGCTCTCCGAGATCACGCAGGAGCTGCTGCGCATCCTGTCCTGACGAGGCGCCCTCCCCTGCCTCACGGCGCGTCGGAGAGGCGCGTGAGCGCGCGGACCTCGACGGTGAGGACCTCTCCTTCGGCGTCCTCGATGAGGATCTCGAAGGGGAGCACGCGCTGGAGGAACCCGGGCGACGGTGGGCGGAAGGAGTCGAGGTTGTCCTGCGTCGGGGGGACGAACGCCTCGGAGAAGGGCGAGGCGATCCCAGCGGCGGCGTCCTTGAGCAGGATCGGCAAGGCAGTGAGAATCAAAGGAGGCGGTGGCGAGAAGGCGTGGCCAGGGCGTATTCGGTATGGTGCAGAGGGGATCGAGGATGATAGAGGCCCCGGCGACCTCTAGAGAGAGGTCTGTGGTGAAGGTCGATCGCGAGGAAGAAGCGGCGCTGATGAGAGTAGGAACGGTCATCGACGGGCGCTTCGAGCTGGAGGCGCCGCTGGGCAAAGGGGGGATGGGCGAGGTCTGGCGCGCGCGGCAGATGCCGTTGGGGCGCGAGGTCGCGCTGAAGCTGTTGCGCCGTGAGTTCTCGGCGCTGGGGCATCTGCGTCGAAGGTTCGCCAGAGAGGCGCGCGCGGCGGCGAGGCTGAGCCACGAAAACATCGCGTCGGTGTACGACTTCGGCGCGGACCCGAGCGGCCGGATGTACATCGCGATGGAGTACGTGCGCGGGGCGCAGCTCACGGAGGCGACGCGTGCGGGGCTGTCGGGCGAGGCGCTGCTCGAGATCGCGCTGGGGCTGCTCTCGGGGCTCGCGCACGCGCACGCCAGAGGGGTGGTCCACCGCGATCTGAAGCCGGAGAACGTGTTGCTGTCGGGGGCGCTGCTGCCGAACCGCCACGGCACGCCGAAGATCGTGGACTTCGGGATCGCCACGCTCGCGGGGGACAGGGGGAGCTCGAGGGACACGGGGCAGGATCAGGTGGTCGGCACGCCGATGTACATGTCGCCGGAGCAGGCGAGCGGGGAGCGCGATCTGAGCCCGCGAACGGACATCTACTCGCTGGGGTTGATCCTGTACGAGCTGGCGGCGGGCTTCCACCCGTTCGTCGACGACGAGCAGGACGCGCTGAAGGTGATGGCGCGGCACGTCGAGGAGCCGATCCCACCGCTCGCGCCCCGTGACGGCCTCAAGCTGCCGCCTGGTTTCGCGGAGGCGGTGTCGAAGGCGCTGGAGAAGTCGCCCCAGGACCGCTGGAGGAGCGCGGGTCAGATGAGGGACGCGTTGGAGCCGATGTGGCTCCTCGCGCGCCAGGACCCGGAGATGATGAAGGCCCCGGAGTTCCTCGACCGTGAGGACACGGAGGTCGACGATCACGTCACGGTGACGGCCCGACCCAGGCCGCCCAGGGAGGAGCCCGAGCCGGCGCTCTCACCGGGGCTACGGGACGTGCGCCGGGTGCCCTTCGTGGGGCGCGGGGGCGAGCGTGAGGAGCTCCAGGAGATCGCGAAGCGGATCTTCGAGACGGGCCGAGGCCAGGTGGTGCTGCTCGAGGGAGAGCCTGGGGTGGGCAAGACGCGCCTGGCGATGTGGCTCAAGGAGCACCTCGAGGAGCGCGGCACGGCGCAGGGACACATAGGGGTGTTCACGCGCGGGACGGGCGCGGGGATGCGCGGCGCGAAGGAGGTCGTGGAGAGCCTCTTGCGCACGAGGGGCGTGAGCGACGAGGAGCTCCACGACAAGATCAAGAAGCGCTTCGAGGACTGGGGTGAGCCGCTGGGGGAGCACGAGGTCGAGGCGCTGACGAGGTTCGTGAGGCCGTCGGGGTCCGGGGACGAGGAGCCCGAGGAGTACACGGGGGCGATGCGCTCGAGGTTGTACGAGGCGGCGTGGAGGCTCATCGAGGTCTCGAGCGGCGCGCACCCGAGGCTGCTGATCCTGGACGACGCGCAGTGGGCGGGCGCGGAGTTCGCGGGGTTCCTGGACTACGTGTGCGCCGAGCTCCGCCACAAGAAGGCGCCGGTGCTGGTGTTGGCGACGGCGCGCGGCGACGAGCTCGCGGGGAACGAGCGGCTCTCACGCGGGATACAGCGCCTGAGCAGGTACGTGGGTGAGACGTTCGAGCGCCGGGTGGTCGAGGGGTTGACCGAGGCGCACGCGCGCGAGCTCATCGAGGCGCTGGTGCCCACGGACGAGGCGCTGGCGGGGGCGCTGCTCGAGCGCGCGGCGGGGAACCCGCTGCACCTCATCGTGCTGTTGCGCTACATGGTCGACGAGGGGCTGTTGGAGCGGGTCGGCGCGAGGTTCACGGCGAGCTCGCTCGACGAGGTCAAGGCGGCGGTGCCGCCGTCGATCGCGGACCTGTTCCGGGTCCGCATCGGGCAGATCGACGCGAGGTACGGCGCGCGCGGCCGGCTCGAGAGGTTGCTGACGAGGTGCGCGATCCTGGGGAGGAGGTTCAGCTTCGACGTGCTCGAGCTGATGCTGGCGCAGGAGGGCGTGCTCGAGCAGATCGATCACCTAGACGAGGACTTCGACGCGCTGCTGGACGCGGGCCTGATCACGGAGGTCGTGGGGCGCGGTGACCAGTGGTACGCGTTCCACTACGACCTGCTGCGCGACACGCTCACGCGATCGGTGCTGGGGCCGGCGCAGCGCCGCCGGCTACACCGCAGCGCGGCGCAGGCGCTCGAGCAGGCGCACGAGGGCGCGGCGAACGACCTGGCGGCGGCGATCGCGGGGCACTGGAGGATGGCGGGGGACGTCGACCAGGCGATCGAGTGGTACTGGAGGGCGGCGCAGTCGGCGCGGCGGGCGTTCCTGGCGTGGGAGGCGCTGCACGGCTACATGGCGGCGACGGAGCTCATGGAGCGCCGGCTCGGGTTCGAGGAGGGCGTCGAGGAGTCGATGGTCGTGGTGGACGAGGCGAGGTTCGAGGCGGCGCGCGTGAACCGCAGCCGCTACCTCCGCGCGCTGGTGTACATGGGGGATCTGAGGGAAGGACTCTCGGAGTTCGACGCGGCGGAGGGTGTGTACCGACGCGTAGTGAAGATGTGCGGGAAGGCGTCCAAGGAGATGCCGATCGACGTCCTGGTGCCGCTGTGTCAGGCGTGGCTGGGGCTTGGCCACGTGGCGTGGCAGCGGGGAGACTTCACGGCGGCGAGCTGGGCGTTCGAGCGCGTTCACGGGGTGCTCTCGGGGGCGCGGCGAGCGCCCGACATCGCGAACAGCGCGCTGCGGGGGCTGGCGCGGGTGGCGTGGCACAGAGGCGAGTACGACAAGGCGCATGCGCTGGCCGAGCGCGCGAGGCTGGACGCCATCGAGATGGAGGACGAGGAGGCGCACGCCGAGAGTTTGTGGATCGAGGGCGAGATCGCGAGGATCAAGGCCCAGCGCGAGGAGGCCGCGAGGTTGTACGCGGAGAGCTTCGCGCTGTACGAGCGCGCGCTCAACCCGACGGGCCTGGCGCGGGTGACGTTGAGCGAGGCGCAGCTCGCGCGCCACAGCAAGAACTTCCTCAGGGCGCGCGCGCTGTATGCGGGCGCGCTGGAGAGGTACGAGCGGCTGGGTGATCGCCGCGGGGCGGGGCTGTGTCGGAACGGCCTCGGTGAGATCGCGCGCTTCGAGGGGCGCTACGAGGACGCGGTCGCGGAGTACCTGGGGGCGCTCGAGATCATGGAGTCGATCGGCGCACGCTACGACGTGGCGCTGACGTACTCGAACCTTGGCCTGACGGAGATGAGGCGAGGGAGGGAGGAGGAGGCCGAGCGTTACCTCGTGGTGGCGCTGTCGCTGGTGGAGGCGCCGGACTTCCCGTACCTGGTCGCGGGCGTGGAGTACAACCTCGCGCTCGCGCGGGCGATCATGGGGGACAGGGAAGGTGCCGACGACACGCTCAAGCGGGTCCTGGCGCTGAACGCGAGGGTGCCGGCGGCGGACCTGGACTTCGCCGAGCCGCTGGAGACGCTGGGGAGGATGCGCGCGCACGAGGGCTCACTCGAGGAGGCGAGGGAGCTGACGGAGCGCGCGCGCGATCTGTACGCCGAGCTGGATCTCGACGACGATCGCGCGCGCGCGGAGTCGTTCCTGGAGGCCCTGGAGGTGGCGATGAGCGCGCCCCCAGGGACGGCTCACGACACCTGGGACGAGCGGTAGATCCGGCGGATGCCGGTCAGCGTCCGGTAGATCGCGGACTCGAGCGAGGCGCCCGTGGCGCCGACGAGCCCGAGGAAGAGGCGCTCTCCGTCGACGAAGAAGCTGCGGACCTCGGTGTTGTCGTCGCGGGCGCCGTCGACGATGGCGCCGAGTTGAGAGATGACCTCACCGCGCCGGCCGCGATCGGTGCACTTGGCGAGCACGGGGGCGTACGCCGCGAGCGCGTCGGCCTCCTCCTCACATCCAGCGAGCGCGAGGACGAGCCCGTTGGAGTCGCTCAGCGTGAAGCTGCGCAGGCCGTGGATTTTGAGGACGTGCTCGAGCTGGTATGCGATCGCCTGGTAGGTGCGAGCGCTGCGTCGTGCACGACGTTCTTTCGAGATGGGCATCACCGCCATGGTTTCACTCCGAGTTGTTGCGTTCCTTGCTCAACCTCTCCACATATTCTAGTCGCGTTCGACAAGAAGCGGAGATCGATAACCATCGTGATACGACCCAAAAGCCCACAAACTGAACGCAACGGTCCCTGGACCGGACGCTCTCGCGTTCGATCGGGGTGTCCCCGAAGGTTTCAGTCCGTGTGAAGGAGGGTGCGCCTCCACGACGAGCCCAGTGTAGGACAAGGTGGCGTACCGCCAAGTTTTTTGGGGTTGGATCGCGGCCCATGTAGGCCCATGTGAGGGTCTGTGTGACGATGTAGGACACGGCTGCCTGATTGACGCCTCACACGCCCGTCACTATAGTCGCGCGGTTGACGAACCTCTGGCCCAAAGGGTCGAGATGGTTGGCGTGAGCAAACGAACGCTTCACCTGGGTACGCCCCTTGCAGAAGCGGCGAGAGGTGTAAGAAAGCGTGTGATGAAGATGCATGCGTCTTCTGGAGACACGAACGAGAGAACGCGCGCGAGGACCAGACAGGCCCGGCGCCGTGTGACGGAGAATACAGGTGATGAGCGAGCTTCTTGGTAAGAGTGTGGCTGCGGCGCTGTTCGCGGCGTTGGCGTTTGGTCCGTCCCAGGCCTTCGCGGTCGAGCTGGACAAGCAGGATCTGGACAACGACGGCATCCTGGACAGCGACCAGGAGGACGAGGCCGACGCCGGCACCTCGGACGAGATCGACGCGAAGAAGGAGAAGAAGAAGGCCTGGCGCGTGGGCGCGGTGGTCTCGACGTCGGTCGGCTCGGGGACGTTCGTGAACGTGTCCAACGACACGGAGCTCGCCGAGCAGGTCGGCGACGGCGACAACGCCTTCGACACGATCGCCGGGTTCGTCAGCGTGAACGGCTCCTACAAGCTCGACGACTTCACGATGGCGCTCAGGATGTCGGTCTCTCAGGGCCTGACGTCGAACGACGGCGTCAACAGGCCGTTCGAGGCGCGCTTTCAGGACATCGGCCTGAGCGCGGCGTGGGCCGGGTACAAGATCGACGCGATCGACGCCCGCGTGAACGCGAACCTCGGGCTGAGCCTGCCCACGAGCGACTTCAGCCAGGCGCAGACGCGCATCCTGGGCACGCGCATGGGCGCCTCGCTCTCGAAGACGTTCCTGGAGACGGTGAGCGTGTCGTTGAGCGGCGGCCTCGGGAAGAACTTCCACAGGTTCACGAGCCCGGCGGCCAACCTCGACAACGCGGGAGAGGGCAACGTCCTGTTCCGTCGCGGTGGCGCGGAGGTCGTCGACGACAACCTCGTCGCCGTGGGCGGCATCAACACGGAGTGGTCGGTCTCGGGCAGCCTCGCCGCCAGCTTCAGCATCACCGACGCGCTGAGCGCGTCGGCGTCCTACGGGCTGGGCAACGCGTGGTCCTACGACGTCGAGTCGCGCAACACGCGCGACGAGTTCACGAGCCCGTTCGCCAGGACCTGTCTCTTATACACATC
>CAJXPN010000302.1 GCA_913058025.1 uncultured Myxococcales bacterium
CGGGCGCGCTCGACGCGCTCGTCGGCGAGGCCACCGGGACCGTCATCGACGGCACCAAGATCGGCATGTTCGGCGTCAGCCTGGGTGGCATCTTCTCGACCGACCACGTCGCGCTCGACCCGTCCGTCAACGTCGGCGTCTTCAACGTCCCGACCGGCAAGCTCACCTACTCGCTCACCGAGCCCTCCACCGTGGGCGCCGGCCTCGTCGCCGCGCTCGAGGCCGGGGGAGTCATGCAGGGCACCTTCGACTTCATCCAGACCATCGCGCTGGTTCAGTGGGCCGCCGACATCGTCGACCCCGCCGCGTTCGCCTCTCGCCTGACCTCGGATACGCTCCGTGAGGTCGTCTACAACACGGAGACCGACAGCTACGACGACGGCGATCGCGCGCCCGCGGCCCAGGTCATCGTTCAGATGGCAGTCGGCGACGGCACCAACCCCAACATCGGCACGCGCCAGCTCGCGCGCGCCGCGGGGATCAGCGACGAGCAGTTCGCGCGCTCGACCTTCGAGGGCGCCGACGTGGACCACGGCTTCACCTTCGACGACACGCCCCACGGCGCGTGCGCCAGAGAGCAGGCCGCCGAGTGGCTCGCCACCGGGCTCTACGACGGGACCGCGACGTTCGACGCGTCGCTCGACTCGACGACGTGCCCGAACCGCTGAGCCCGAGGCGCGCCGCCGCGATGTGCCTGGACGGCACCCCGCGGCGACGCCAGTGAGACGAACGAGAAGAACACAACACGGAGACGGCACGAGACACAGGGCGCCACGCGCCAGCTCGTCGCCGCTCGAGAAAAGAGAGATACGACCTTGTTGAATCGAGACATGCTCAGGGCCACCGTCGTCCTCGTGGCCGCTGGCGCGGCCACGCTCGGCGCGCGCGACGCGCACGCCGCCGGCTTCCAGAACTTGAGTCAGTCCGCGACCGCCACCGCCATGGGTTCGGTCGGCACCGCCAACCCCGACGAGCCCAACTCCAACTTCTACAACCCCGCCAACATGGTCTTCCAGGACACCTGGCAGGTCTACGTCGGGAACACCAACATCCTGCCTTCCTCGAGCTACACGAGCCCCGCCGGCGATCGCACCGAGACCCTGCCGGCGTTCTTCCCGCCGCCCAACCTCAACATCGCCGTGCCGCTGCCTGCCATCGGCGCCGCCGTGGGCATCGGCGTCACGCTCCCCTACGGCCTGGGCATCGCGTGGCCCGACGACTGGGAGGGCCGCGACACGATCGTGTCCCAGACCCTCCAGACCTACAACATCAACCCGAACGTCGCGTTCAAGATCCCCAACGTCGACCTGGGCGTCTCCGTCGGCGGGCAGGTCTACCTGTCCACCGTCGAGCTCAACCAGACCTTCATCCTGCGCGACGACGTCGAGGTCCCCGCCCAGATCGGCGGCTCGGGCTCGGGCTTCGGGTTCACCGCCGCCGTCATGTACAAGCCGATCGAGAACCTCACCGTCGGCCTGAACTTCCGCAGCGGCGCGACCATCGACTACGAGGGCAGGGCGCACTTCGAGGGCGAAGAGGGCACGGTGTTCGAGCAGACCTTCATCGATCAGGACGTGACCACCGCGATCTCGATCCCCAACGCGGTCACGCTCGGCTTCGGCTACCAGCTCGCGGACCTCTTCCTCGAGGTCGACGTCAACTTCACGACCTGGTCGGACTACGAGAAGCTCGACCTCGAGTTCTCCGAGCCCTGCGAGGCCGGTGACCAGACCTGCTCGGTCGCCGACGGCGACACGACCAACCCCCCCACCACCACGATCGTCTCGAACTGGAACGACGCCGTCGCGTTCCGCCTCGGCGCTCAGTACTCGATCAACGACCAGATCGACGTGCGCGCGGGCGCGGTCCTCGACCTCACGCCGATCCCCGATCAGACGTTGAGCCCCTCGCTCCCCGGCAACAACCGCGTCGCGTTCAGCCTCGGCGGCGGCTACACCACCGACTTCGGCCTGCGCGCCGACCTCGGCTACCAGTTCGTCAACGCGCTCGAGCGTGAGGTCGGCGCCGTGAACCAGAACCTCCCCGGGACCTACACGACGACGGCTCACGTCCTCGGTATCAACCTGGGCTACGGCTACTGAGCTCCCGGCCAACCCGCCGCTCCACCACGAGGGCGCGCCTCATCTGACGATGAGGTCGCGCCCTCGCGCGTTCCTGGGCGACCGTCACTCGACGCAGCCCGTCTCGAGCGCGGCCCCGGACGCGCACGACCCGGGGCTCAGGCTCGGCGCGGGGTGTGCCACGTAGTGCCCCCCGGTGACCTCCGGCTCGAGCAGGTAGCTCGCCGCGGGTGGGTCCTCGTACGCGATGCCCACCAGCGCCCGCCCGTACTTGTCCGATACGCGCACCACTCCCGCGGTGTTCGAGAACCCGAACCTGCTGTCCGCGTACGCCCGCGCGCCGAACCCTGTGGCCTCGAGCGGGCCGCCCTTGGGTCCGCCGAACACCACGAGCGCCTGTCCTGGCTCGAGGCACAACGTCGGCGCGGTGAACTTCACGCGCTCCCCGTTCGAGATCGTGACCCCCGTGACCTCCAACACCTCGGAGGACGCGTTCACGAGCTCGATGAACTCGTCGTGGTACGCGTCACGCTCGCCGTCGCCGTTGGCGTCCCCCTCGGGCCCCGCCGGGACGTTCACGAGAAGCTCGTTGAGCGCGAGCTCACTCGGCGCGGGGTCCCTGCCGCATGGCGTGGAGCCAGGCGAGGAGTCTGGGGACCCCGCGTCTTCGCCTGCGCCGAGGTCGATCGTCTCGGGCGCGCCGGCGTCCGGGACGTCTGGGGACGGCGCGGGCTTGGGCGGCGGCGGCTCGGAGGTCGTGACGGTCACCGAAGGGGTCGGCGCGGTGTTCTCGCGTGACGAGGACACGCACCGCTCGAGGCGGCACAGCGATCGCGGTCCGCAGTCGTCCGAGGTCAGGCAGTCGGGCTCTTCACCCACCCCGAGGCCGCACGCCATGAGCGCGAGCGAGGTCATCGTCGTGAGGATCGCTCGGCGCGTCATCGCTCCACCTCGCATGAGCGGGTGAACCAGTCGCCCGTGAGCGCGTCGAGCTCGGCGGTGTGTTGGGCGACGTCGGCGAGCAGGTCGACGCGCTCTTCCAACTCGTCGGGGTCGGCCAGGCGAAGGCGCGCGATGAGACGCCTGCGCGCCCAGTACACCTGCGCGACGCGCTCGCCCAGGCGGGCTCGCCTCGCCCGGAGCTGCTCGACGAGGCGCGCGGACTGGAGCTCGGCGGGGTCGAAGATCACGCGCCCCAGGTCGACGCGGGCCCTGAGCGTGAGGCCGTCGCCTTCTCGCCACAGCCTGTCGACGTCCTGGCGCGCGTCGTCGATGTAGAAGTCTCCGTTGGCGTCGCGCACCTGGTCCTCCCGGTACTCGGTCTGTGCGTCCCTTCGGCGCGTGGAGGTGGCGCGCAGCTCGAGCGTGGGGATCAGGTTCGAGAGCCTCGCGCGGCCACTCCACGGGTCGAGCTCTCCGGAGAGGCCTGCGTACCGGAGCGCGACGGCCCGGGTCTGCCGCTCCGTGGGTTCATTCGGGACCGCGAGCGCGTCACGCGCCGCGTCGGCCTTCGGGGGCGCCTTGGCGTATGTGGCGGTCGTGAACGACGCGGCGGTGATGAAGAACGCAGCGAGCGCGGACATCCTCATGGTGTGCTCCGTATATGTTCGGAGGGGAGGGCCGTCGGACATGGGACGGGCCGCGCGCGCCAGAGGCGCGCGAGATCCCAGCTCGCCCACAGCGTGACCTCGGCGCCGCGTCTCGACGCGTCTCCGTGGCGTAGCCGTTCGGCGCGCAGCTCCATGGTGAGGGAGGGCGCGAGCGCGCTCAGCCGCGCGCGGTGCCCCCCCTCCTCGCACACCGCGTGCGCGTCCTCGACGGCGCATGTGAGCGTGAGCCCGAGCGTGATCGCGATCAGCACTTTGGTGTGACACATCGACGGCTTCTCCCCGCTTGGTTGTGTGACGAGGCGCGCGACGCGCTCCTCGAGGGTTGTTCTCGTCCGTGCACGCTCGGGTGTTGCCTGTGGACCGCGTATTCTCGCGGACGAGGTGAACAGGGTGAACAGGGTGAACGAGGGCGTGAACGGGCGCGGAGAGCCACAACTGGCCGGAGAGGGGTTGGTCGAGAGCGGAAATCGGTGTAACCTTTCCTCCTGGAAGATCTGACGTACCCCTGGTGAATTCATGCTCGAGTGGAGCTACGGAGTCGTGCATGTCCTGGGGTTGGAGGCGGATGAGTCCTGTGAGGGGAACCACCTCATGGCATGCGATGGTTACGTCACCCCCCCCCACTTCGGCGTCGCGCTCGGCGCCTACGCCAACGTCCTCGTCCACCTCCCCAGCGGGACCCCGATCGAGAGCTCCCGTGATCTGGGCGATCTCAAAACGTTCGCCGAAGAGCTCGCCCGAGCGTTCGACGCGAACGGCCGACCCTACGAGCCGACCCGAGAACTCCTACAGGGCATGCTGACGTTGTTCCGCTTCGAGCAGAAACGGAAGCGCAGCCGCGTGGTCGTCCGCCCCGTCACGCACGACGTGGGCTCGTTCGACCGCATGATGGAGTCGCTCGACCTCGACCTCTGCGGCCTCCTCTTCCCTGGCGCCGAGCCGATGAGGTCGGCGTGGCCCGCCGCCACGGGCTGAAAGCGCGGTGAGCTCGTGCCCTGACAGCGCGCCGACGCTTTGGGCTGTACCCTTTGCTCGATACTCTGATAATCAGACTTCGTACTTTGATATCGCACGTATGGTTTTACATACGATGCGCTCACTACTCATGAGTTCATATGGATATGACCGAGCTTCAAGAACGCTCTGATTGGCCCGAGCTGCGTGCTCGCCTTGGCGACTTGCTCAAGCTTCGAGCCTTCTCTCGTGGGATGAACGCGAACGAGTTGGCTCAGAAACTGGGCAGGAAGCCCTTTACCGTCGAGCGCGTGTTCGGGGGAATCACGAGAGACGGCGAACGCTACGCGAGCATCGCGCTCGCCCTCGACTGGAGCATCGAAGAGGCCATCGCCCACCTGGGCGGGCACGACGTCACATTGCCTGCTCCGCGCCTGCGCCGCTCCGACGGCGCGGACGAGGCGCTCGAACTTCCCGACCTCCCACCCACCGAAGAGCCCATGAACGACGACGCACCCGATATCAGCGAAGACTCAATGACGACGCCGCTGCCCCGCCTGGAGTCGAGCAGCACCGGCCCGATGACTTTCGAGGACCACCGCGAGCGCCTCGCGACCGAGCTCAAGGACATGATCACCGCTTCAGGCAAGAGCCAGACCGACTGGGCGCGCGCGATCGGCGTCTCTCAGTCCACGATCTCATCGGTCCTGGCCGCCCGGCACAAGCGCCGGGTCCACTACGACAACCTCGCGCGTGAGCTGGGGTACTTCATCACTGCGACCTTCGCGCTCGAGCTTATGCCCGAGGCCGCGCCGGTCGAGGCGCCCGCCATCGCGCCTGTCGTGCCGTCCGCCTCCGTGACTCCCTCCGAGCGCCGCGCCGTGAAGGTGGCCTCGCCCGTGGTCGCCCCGGCGACGAGCTCTTCTCGGCTCGCGCTCGATGACACCCTCGTCGACCTCATCGAGTGGAGCGCAGGTCAGCGCGGCATCGACCCCAAGATCTGGCTCACGCTCGCCGTGGCGGCCTACCACGAGTCGCACACCGAGGGGTGAGCGCTCCGTGGCGCGCTGCTCAACGCGAGCGCGCCTCGAGCGCCTCGACGAGCTTCCCGTGGAAGCCACCGAAGGACGACCCCGACAGCCCCACCACGACGTCGCCTGGCGCGACCTCGACAGCCAGGCGAGCGACGATCGCGTCGACGTCCGGCATGAGCACCGTGGGCGGCCCGAGCGCCTCGACGTCGGCGCGCAGCCGGTCGATGTCGAGCAGCTCCTCGGGTGAGAGTCCCTCGTCCCGGCGCCAGGGCTTCGAGAGCACGACCTCGTCCGCCACGCCCAGCGACGGCGGGTACGCGTCCTGAAAGACCTGTCTCTTATACACATCTCCGAGCCCACGAGACAGGCAGAAATCTCG
>CAJXPN010000303.1 GCA_913058025.1 uncultured Myxococcales bacterium
GAGATCTACACAGAGTAGGTCGTCGGCAGCGTCAGATGTGTATAAGAGACAGGTCGTGGACGACCCCCACGCGCCGGCCGAGGCGCTCATCGACCTCGCCGATCGCGCGATGTACGAGGCCAAGCGCGCGGGCGACGGCGAGGTCGTCTACGCCCACGACCTCACCGGGGCCTGACGCGCCGCCCGCCAGGACCACGCGCACGAACTGCACGAGCTGCACGAGCTGCACGCCGCGGCCTCGCGACGCGCTGAAACCTACGGTCCAATGCGCACGAATGTTGCGCTTGAGATGGTTCGTATTGTGCAGGTAACGTCTCCGAAACTCATATGTCCGAGAAGAGGAGACGAGATGAGAGGTTGGTGTGGCAGGCTCCTGGGAGCCTCATTGGTGGTGTGTTGCGCGTGGCCGTCGGCGGCCTCCGCGCAGGGGGCCATCGAGGCGACGGCGAGGGCCGAGGCCGACAGGGAGGCGCGCGAGGCGGCCATCGGGACGTTCGTGGTCGTGGCGACCGTGTCGTCGTCCGTGTTCACGCTCGGCGGCGCGACGTTCGCGAACCTGAAGGAGGATCAGCTCTACCAGGAGAAGGACGAGCTCGAGAAGCTCGCGCTCCTGGACATCTACCTCCACGAGTTCGACGACGACGTGCGCGACGCGCTCGCGCTCGGCGTCGGCGACGAGCTCGAGGACCTTACCGCGTTCTCCGGTCACCTCAGCGAGCTGAACGCCAGCGAGCGATCGAAGCTGCGCGCAGGCCGCGAACTCATCGAAGCAGCGCTCGTCGTGACGGGCCCCCACAAGCTCAGCCGCGCGCGCGCCGTGCGCGACGCGGTCCGTGACGTCCTGGACATCCAGGTCGGGAAGGAGGTGTCGCTATGAAGTCCGAAGTCACTCACGCGCTCATCGCGCTCGGAATGATCATGTCGGCTGGCGGCGCGGTCGGGTGCGCCCAGGTCGTCGACGTCGGCTACATGCTCACCGTCCCCGTCTACAAGGCGACCTTCGTCCCCAAGGCGGACATCAAGATCAACGAGTACCAGGAGCGCATCGACAAGCTCCGGCCCATCTACGAGGCCAAGGTCGCCGCGTTCCGAGAGGGCATCGCCACGCACAAGAAGGGCGTCTCCGAGAGCATCGACGCGGGGCTCCTCCCCGAGGCGCTCTACCACCTCGACTCGCTCTACGCGCTGACCCACCCGTGCCGCGAGACCGAGTGCGGCTCGTACCCCTACATCGCGGTCAGGAGCCTGGAGTCTCAGGGGCTCCCCCCGCTCAACACCTACGAGGCCTACATCGAGCGCGAGGGGATCGACACCGAGGACGCGTTCATCCGGGACGCCGTCGAGAAGGTCTTCCCCCTCATCGGCGCCTACATCGAGAAGCGCTCCTTCGACGCGGCCGACGTCGCGCTGGAGAAGTACGCCGCGACCGTGGCCGGCCCCGACTCGAACGGTGCCCGCTACGTCGCCGCCCACAAGAACCTCAAGGAGGCCTGGGTCAACGTGCTCGTCACCGACGCCGAGGCCGTGCGCGGCGCCTTCCCAGGGACCGCCGCGTTGCTCTACGCCAAGGCGTCGCTGCTCTCGTCCCAGCGCGGCGAGGAGGCCAAGGCCACGGAGCTTCTCGCCCAGGCGAGCGACCTGCGCGCGCTCGTCATGAACGCGCGCGCGTTCGAGGTGGGCACCGGGAGGATCTCGGGTCCCTTCTCCGACGACATCCTCTCCCACGTCCTCCGCGGTGACTACGACGGCGAGGTCCGCCCCGTGCGCGGCGCCGGCGAGCGTGCCACGCTCTCGGTGGGCACGCGCTCACCGAGCTACTCGCGCAGCACCTCCTCGACCACCGCGTCGTTCGACTACCAGGACGGCACGCGCACCGTCGACAACCCGTCCTACGTCCGCGCCCAGAGCGACCTCGAGAGCGCGGAGCGCTCGCTCTCCAACAACACCGAGACCTGCAACACCTACACGGGCAGCAACCCCCACTCCACCTGCTCGAGCCTGGACACCGACGCCAGGAGGGTCGAGCTCGCCGAGGAGGCGCTCGAGGGCCTCGCCCCGACGATCGAGGAGCCCATCATCAAGCAGTACTCGTACCCGGTCACGCTGATCCACCTGGACACGAGCATGGCCGTGAACGCCTCCATCTCGCTCGAGGAGTACCGGGGCTCCTTCAGCCACTCGAGCTCCTCGGCCCGGCTGACCGACCGCGAGCACGGCGCCTACCGCCAGAACGATGGCAGCGTGGGCGCCGACCCCGGCATCCCACCCTCCGAGCGCTCCGGCGACTCCGCCGTGGTCGCCAGGGCCAAGTCCGACGTCGACGAGATCGTCATCGAGGCCCTCGAGGGCTACCGCGCCGGCATCGCCGGCGAGAACCAGGGCGCGGGCGGTGACGTCGAGGTCCACGACCTCGCCACGGTCATCCTCTTGCGACCCTCCACGATCAGCGACGAGCTGCGCGCTCGCCTGGACCGCGTGTCCGGTATCACGGGCGCCACCCAGCTGCTCGCTGCGCTGAAGTGAGCCCGGGTTCGCGCGCGCCCGCAGCGCGCGCGAACCGGAGCAAAGCGCCCTCGATCCCAGAGGAAACACGGGCTTGTGCTCGCCACGCACCCGGTGGTAGATAATCCCGCCTTCGCGCCCAGTTCGCGCTCACGCGACCTGGGACGCTGTTCGTTCTTGTGAGAGAAGCCGAGCCTCGACGTACACTTACGGCGTCGAGCGCGCGTGAGGAGATCGACCGATGCTGAGTCAAGCCACCCAACGCCCCGCAGACGGAAAGCTCGCCGTCCTGATGCCCGGACTCGGAGCCGTCGCCACCACCTTCATCGCCGGGGTCCACGCGATCCAGCGCGGCGAGACCGCGCCGATCGGCTCGCTCGCCTTGACCGGCCGTATGCCTGGTAGCGAGACGCTCATCCACGACGCGACCTCGCTCGCGAGCCTCGACGACCTGGTCTTCGGCGGCTGGGACATCTACGAGGGCAGCTGCTACGACGCCGCCAAGCGCGCCAACGTCCTGCGTGAGTCCGACCTGGAGCGCGCCCGCGAGGAGCTCTCCAAGATCACGCCCATGGCCGCCGTCTTCGAGCAGGAGTACGTGCGCAACATCTCCGGCCCCAACGTCAAGTCCGCCCCGACCAAGGCCGAGCTCGCGGAGCAGCTCGTCGCCGACATCCGAGGCTTCATGGCCGACAACGGCTGCGACCGCGCCGTCGGCGTCTGGTGCGCCTCCACCGAGCGCTTCGTCGTCCCCAGCGAGGTCCACCTCTCCATCGAGGCCTTCGAGAAGGGCCTGCGCGAGGACCACCCCGCCATCAGCCCCTCGATGATCTACACCTACGCCTTCATCAAGGCCGGTGTCCCGCTCGCCAACGGCGCGCCCAACCTCGCCTGCGACGTCCCCGCGCTCGTCATGTTGGCCAAGCGGGAGGGCGTCGCGCTCGCCGGCAAGGACTTCAAGACCGGCCAGACCCTGATGAAGACGCTGCTCGCGCCCGGCTTCGCCGCGCGCCTCATCGGCGTCCGCGGGTGGTACTCCACCAACATCCTGGGCAACACCGACGGCGCCGTCCTCGACGACCCCGGCTCCTTCCGCACCAAGGAGCAGTCCAAGCTCAGCGTCCTCGAGTCCATCCTCGACGCCGAGACACACCCCGAGCTCTACGGGAACCTCGACCACAAGGTCCGCATCGACTACTACCCCCCTCGCGGTGACAACAAGGAGGGCTGGGACAACATCGACATCTTCGGATGGCTCGGTTACCCGATGCAGATCAAGATCAACTTCCTCTGCCGCGACTCCATCCTCGCCGCGCCGCTGGTCCTCGACCTCGCGCTCTTCCTCGACCTCGCGCAGCGCTCCGGCTCTGGCGGCGTCCAGGAGTGGCTCTCGTTCTACTTCAAGAGCCCCCAGACCGACGGCGAGGTCATCCCCACGCACGACCTCTTCGCCCAGCTCGACATCCTCCACGATCGGCTCGAAGAGCTCGCCGTCCAGGCCATGGCCCCCGCCGCCGAGTGACCTGACGCGCTGGCGCCCATGTCACCGCTGCGTTACCTTGGACTCCTCACACGGCCCGACCGGAGGACGCCATTGAAGGTCACGCTTCAGACCGACGAGGTCTCCATCCAGCTCGCGCTCGCCGAGGTCGCCGCCATCTGTGATGGCCGCGAGCTCGTCCAGCGCGTCCGCTTCGGCCCCGACCCCGCGAACGTCCTGTCGTTCACCGTCCGGCCCGCCGACGACGTCACCTCGTTGTCTCTTCTCTACACCTCGGGGAACCTGCTCGTGCGCGTCCCGCGCGGGCAGCTCGATGGCTGGCTCACCGACGAGCGGCCCTCCATCGAGTCCGCGCACTTCCGCGCCGGGCTGCCGACCATGAACGTGCGCGTCTCCAAGGTCTCCTCCGACGCAGCCTCCTCGACCTCCTCGAGCCGTCGCGACGACACCACCATCGAGTGGAACCGCGACGCGCTGCTCGAGGCCATCGAGGAGTCCTCGTCTCAGGGCTCCTGACCCACCCACCCACGCCTGCATCGTGAGGACGACCGATCATGAAGAACACACTCGCCCGCACCCTCGCCGCGCTCACCGCCTGCGCCACGCTCCTCGCCCCCTCGACCTCGTTCGCCCAGGAGGACGGCTTCCTGGAGAGCGACGAGGCTCGCCTCGTCTCCACGCTCGTCGTGCTCACCTCCACCGGGCTGACCGTCTACCTCCTCCAGGGCGTCACCGACCGCTTCCTCGACTCGATCTTCGAGGAGGCGTCGGCCTACCTGCGTGACAACCCCAACGCGGTCCGCTCCGCCAGCGCCATGGGCGCCGGCGCGGCGGTCGTGGATCTGGGCGCGCTGTTCGCCCTGGACGCCGACGAGCTCCCCGCCTTCGGCGCTCGCCTGCGCGACGAGCGCGACCTCATCGCCGACATCCTCGACGCGCCCACCATCACCGCCGACCACGCTCGCCTGCTCGCACAGCGCACGCTGACCCCGGGACAGCTCGACCGCCTCGCCCCCACCCGCGCCGAGCGCGTCCGGTGAGTGAGCGCTTCGGCGACCTCCGCGCCGCCATCGCGCGTCGCTCCTTCTCGGACACGTGCGCGGCCATCGAGCGATGGCCCGAGGACGACCCGGAGCTCCACGAGCTCGCGCTCCCCTACGCCCGCGAACACCTCGCCACCTGGCCCGGCCTACGCCACGCCCCCGACCGCTGGTGCGACGCGCTCTACGCAGGCGAGCGCCCTCCCTGGTCCTCGCTCGCCGACTCCTACGCCTACCGCTCGCGCGCCTTTCGGGACGGTCGCCACCACGGCTCGTTCGAGGAGCCCGCGACCTCGCTCGCCTCGGTCCTGTCAGCACATGACGAGACCCTTCGCTCCCTCTCCTTGTCTGACGCCGACCTCACGCACGAGAGCTGGCACGCGCTCACCTACGCGCTCCACCTCACCGGGCTCGAGCGCCTCGACCTGTTCGACGTGCTGCTCCACGCCGACGCGCTCCGCGCGCTCGCGCGCGCCGAACTCGTGCCTCGCCTCCAGGAGCTCTCGCTGGGCGGTGTCTCGAACTCGCCGCCCGATCGCGCGCTCGTCGAGATGCTCCTGGGCTCCGTGGCTTGGGACCCGCTGGTGTCCTTGACCCTGGGCGGGCTGACGTTCCGTAGCGCTGCCCCCATGCCCTCCCTGAGGTCCCTCTCGTTGGTCGCGTGCTCGCCTTCGACTCAGGCGCTTTCGTCTCTCATGAACTCCAGCCTCAAGCGCGTCTCGTTCAACCACTGTGTCTCGTTCGGGGAGGCTGAGGCCAGGCAGATTGCCTGGGCCGACACGCCCGCGCTGAGGTCGCTCGTCATGACCCGGTGTGAGATCGGGGCCCCCGAGGTCGACGCGCTCCTGTCAGGTCGCCACGTGCGCCGAGTGAAACATCTCGACCTGTCGGGCGCCGCCTACGTCATGGAGGGCGGCGCCTCACAGCTCGCACGAGCGGTCGCGCGCGCGTGCGGCTCTCTCGAGCTCCTCGGCTTGTCGGATTGTCGACTCGGCGACGACGCCGTGGATGCG
>CAJXPN010000304.1 GCA_913058025.1 uncultured Myxococcales bacterium
CGAGATTTCTGCCTGTCTCGTGGGCTCGGAGATGTGTATAAGAGACAGGACCAGGCTCACCACCGAGCTCGCCGAGTTCGAGGTCTCCCGCGGCCAGCTCGGTGAGGTCAGCTCCCGCCTCGAGCGCGAGCGCGAGCGGATGGACGAGCTCGAGATGAACATCGTCGCCGACCGCGAGGAGCTCGAGGCCGCACGCATCGAGCTGGCCACCAAGCGCGCCGCCCTCGAGGCCGAGCGCTCCACCATCGACACAGAGCGCGCCGAGATCGCCACCGCGCGCGCCACCGTCGAGGCCATGCGCATCAACCTCGAGCAGGAGCGCCACCGCAAGGAGAGCGGCGAGGACGAGATCCTCCAGGAGGCCACCCAGGTCGTCACCGAGGACCAGTTCATCGAGGTCCTGAGCGAAGAGTCCTCCGCGCACCACGAGACCCCGTTCCCCGCAGACGCCTCCGAAGACGACCTCGACGCGCACAACCCGACCCAGGTCACGCAGCTCCCTGGCCTCGAGTCGATCCACCCGCCCGCGACCTTCGATCGCTCCGCCGCTGGCGGCACTGGCCGCCTCGTCGACGTCCGCCCCGAGGGCGTCCTCGCAGCGTGCGTGGCGACCCCCAAGAAGGTCGCCGACATCGTCGACGCCGAGCCCTCGCTGATGGTCCAGTTCTCGGAGGTCGAGGGCTACCCCCTCGTCACACTCCTCCTCGGCGCGCTCGACGACGATCAGAAGCTCACCCGATCCTTCGCGTGGCCGCTCGACATGGCCCGCGTCGCCGACGCTGACGTCCTCGACGCGCTCTCGAGCTCGTGCGCCATCCGCTTCGCCTTCTACAACTCCGTGGGCAAGCTCCTCCGAACCTGGGACGTCATCGCCCCTCTCGAATCGAACGCGTCGTGGGTCGCACGGCAGGCCAAGGCCGCGCTCGGAGCGAACCCCTCAGGGAGCTTCGGTCGCGCCTCGGACGCCTACATGTCCTCCGACTTCGAGCGGCTCGGTTCCATGCGGCACGCCTTCAACGAGGGCTCGTACGCGAACCTCGAGGTCGTCACCCAGATCAAGCTCGCAGCGGGGATCGTGGGCTACTGGTCCGGCGGAGAGGTCTTCGACTACCTCATCGGCAACCGCTCCTTCCCGCTCGACACCTTCGAGGACATCCAGCGCCGCGTCATCGACGCCGCGAGCGCCGCGGGCATCTACCTGAACGCTCCCCTGCGGGAGGCGGCCGTGCGGTTCGGAGTGGACTCGGACGAGGGCACGCTCTCCAGGCGCCTCCTCGCCAACTTCGCCGAACTCTCCATCGGGCTGCGTGAGCATGACCTCGACCCCCTCGAAGAGTGGGAGAACTGGGACGCGCTCTTGAGCCTCGCCGACGACCTCGGCGTGCGCCCCGATGACGAAGTCGTCGAGCTCGCGGAGGCGTGCCTGCGCCGCGCGCAGGAGTTCCAGGACGGCCCCTCGAGCGAGCCCGCCGAGGACGACGAAGAGCACGACCTCGAAGAGATCGTGGACGAGGGCGAGATCCTCTCAGAGGAAGACGACGCCGAGGAGATCGACGACGCCGACCTCATCGAGGAGAGCCAGGACACGCCGCCGGCCATGCCGCCCGCGCCCACGCTCCCTCCCTCGGACTCGTTCGACTCGCTCGTGATCGCCAAGCGGTCCGAGTCCACCGGAGTGACCTACTTCCTCCCCGACGACGCAGTCCTCGACCAGTTCGAGGACATGTCACAGATGCCCAAGGAGGATCTGATGCTCCTGCTCGAGGACGCCAACGGGCGCCTCGAGGCATCCCAGATGCTCATCGAACGCTTCGGCGCGCCCGTCGTGCGCCCCGTGCTCGAGAGCTCCGAGGAGATGGTCGCCTCCGAGATCGCCGCGCTCGCGCGCTTCCTCGAAGCGCGCGCCGATGGCATCGAGGGCGAGCTCGTCCGGTGCGTCGAGTCCGGCGGCCCCAGCGCGACCTACATCGCCTCCCACGCGCTCGTCTCGGTTCGCTCGACATCGGCAGCCCCCACGCTCATCGAGGCCCTCCAGGACCCGAAGCGTCAGGGCAACGTCGAGCAGCTCGCGCGCACGCTGTCCGGCCTTGGCGACAAGCTCATCGCGCCGCTCACGCGCGTCATCAAGAAGAGCGGCCACGACGACGCGCTCCTCACGCTCCTGCGCGCGCTCGACATCGAGCGCGCCGGCACGATCGACCAGCTCGCCAAGGACCGACACCGCAAGGTCCGCGAGGCGGCGCGCGCCGCCAAGAAAAGCGGCTGACCGCTTGCCCGTTCACGTTTGTCAAACCGCACCTCATGCCCCTACATTGAGGGCGAACCTGATAGGATCTCGATCCAAGAGAGAACCGGCACATGCGCATCGGAATTTTCAGCGACGTACACAGCAACATAGAAGCGTTGACCGCGGTCACCGAGTTCTACGAACAGCTCGACGAACCCGTCGACATGTATGTCTGCCTGGGCGACGTCGTCGGCTACGGCGCCAACCCCAACGAGTGCTGTGACGTCGTGCGAGAGCTCGCGTCGTACACGATCCTGGGCAACCACGACGCCGCCGTCTGCGGCCGTATGAACTACCAGTTCTACTACGACGCGGCCCGCAACGCGCTGGACTGGCACGCGGGGCAGCTCACCGAGCACCACCACAAGTGGCTCAAGACGCTCCCCTACCGAGAGGACTACGAGGACTACTCGTTCTGCCACGGCTCGCCGGTCAACCTCGAGGACTTCGAGTACGTGTTCAACCTCCACCAGGCGTCGCAGCTCGTGCCGCACCTTGACGACCTCCAGTGGATCACGTTCATCGGCCACTCTCACCTGACCAAGGCGTTCAGCTTGGACAAGGCCGAGGGCGCCGTCGAGGTCACCTCCCCCATGCTCTCGTTCAATCGGGACAGGAAGTACATCGTCACGGTCGGGAGCGTGGGACAGCCCAGAGACAACGACAACCGCGCGTGCTGTTGCATCCTCGACACCGACGCGGACACGCTGAGTTACCACAGGCTCACGTACAACATCCGAGAGGCCGCGCGTAAGATCTTCGCGTCCGACCTCTCGAGTGACTTCGCGAAGCGGCTCTTCTTCGGAATCTGAGCCGCGAGGCGTCCTGAGGGACGCCTCACCTCGTCAGCCTCGCTCCTTGCGGACCGCGCGGCGACCCTTGGGCGTGAGCTCACGCCACAAGACCTTCCCGATCGTGAACTTCGCGCCGAAGCGGTTCTTCTGGCTGTTGCGCACGTAGAGCCGCCCGAGGTGATCGAACGCGAACGCGCCGGCCAGGAAGCTCGTGTCGAAGGACTCGCGCTCGAGCACGCACACCTTGTTGTACATCTCGGAGCTGAGCACGAGGCTCAGGTGGATCTTCTCGTCCGGGTCCTCCGGCGGAGACCAGTGCTTCCCCTCGATCTTGATGGGGCCCTTGACCGCGTGCATCAGCTTGGTGCGGTCGCGGTCGCTGTCCACGACCTCTGCTTGCTCCGGGGGCGCGAGCTGTTCGCTCTGCGTGCGCTCTCCTGCGAGCTGCTCGAGGAAGCACGTGATGAGCAGCTCGCGCGTCATCTCGTAGCCCCTCTCGATGTTGCCTCGGTCCCCAGTGAACTCGAGCTTTAGCGAGCTCGCCTCGATCTTGAGTCGGTTGCGCGTCATCTGCGTCTCGTCTCCGTGGAGTGGTTGGGCGGCCTCCACAGTACACGGGCTGACAGGTCGTAGGCGAGCGCATTCGAGGCCAGGCTCGGCTTCGCGGCTGTGGCTCCCAAGAAACTTGCGGTTTTCACGCAACGCCCCCCCCTGGCGCGCCGAGAACCCAACTAGAGACCCCACACGGGGTCCGACCAATCGAGCCCAGGAGGCCTCAATGTCGAACAGGATCAACGCGAACAGCCAAACCCAGACGACCCAGTCCATCGACGCCAAGGACAGGCCAGGCTCGCCCAAGGGGCCGAGCTTCGGCGACGTCCTCTCTGGCGTGGCCGACGCGGCGCTGGCCACGACCGCGGCCGTCGCGCCCATGCTCCCAGGCGGGCAGGCCATCGGCGCGGCTGCGCAGGGGATCCAGAGCCTCAAGGGCTCGGCGGACGGGCTCGGCGGCGCCAACGGCGACCAGGTCGACAAGATGTGGGCGATGCAGCAGGAGAACCAGGCCTACAACATGGAGTACATGCAGCTCCAGCAGTCGATGCAGGCCGACAACCGCAACTTCTCCACGATGTCGAACCTGCTCAAGGTCCGCCACGACACGGCCAAGTCCGCCATCAACAACATGCACGCCTGAGCACCATCACAGCCACCAGGACGCCACCATGACCAACCCGATCGAAGACGATCTCGCGCGCGCGCAGCTCGAGCTCAAGCGCGCCTACCTCCTGCTCGAAGCCGGCGAGGCCGACCTGGCCGCAGAGTCCGCCGAGCGCGCCGTGTCCATCGCGCCAGACCACCCCATCCCCACGATCATACGCGGCGCGATCCTGTGCGCCATGGGCAACTCGCGAGGCGCTCTCGGCGCGCTCCGCGCCGCGCGCAAGCGTTGGCCGAGCGAAGCGCTCGCCCACGTGCACTTCGCAGAGGCGTGCTTCTTCGCCGGGCGAGACACGCGCGGGGTGAGCGCCCTGTCGGACGCACGCTCCTGCCCCAACTCGACTGCTCATGCGGCGCTCATCGACTCCATGGAGGGGTTTTGGCGCGAGGCTGGCCGCATCGATTCACAGGGCGACACCACCTGATGGCACTGAGTAACTCTCCTCTTGTAATTCGAATCTTGCCCGGTAGGGTGAGACCGATATGGTTTGCGTCCCCGCTATGATTGGTAACCCCACGATGAAGATTGGAAGCGGCCCTGGGGGGCTCGAACCTTCATTGCTTGAGCGTATACAAGAGGCGCACACCGAGGCGATCGAAGCGACGCCTGCCTCGAGTGCGGCGTCAGGCGCTCCCGACGCAGACGCCGCTTCGCCGACACCGCCCGCCAGCCTGGACGTCGCCGCTCCGACGGGCCTGAAGCTCGACGCGCTGTGTGTCGCGCGTGACGTCCTCAACGGGACCATCTCGACGGTCGAGGAGGCGCGAACGCGGATCCTCGACGCCATCGTCGACACCCGCTTCGGCAACGCGATACCGCCCTCGGAGCGAAAGCGGTGCATGAAGATGCTCGACCTCACGCTCGCCAACGATCCGAACTTCAAGATCGAGATCGACGAGATGCTCGTGCTCGCTGCTCGCGAGATCCACACACTCCCCTCGGAGTGAACCGCACACATCGGCACCATGAACCATCCGCTCGACCCCCTCTCTCCATCCTTCCTCGTCTCGTGCTGCCCGACGTGTCGACGCGATCGCGTCGCGCACCGGGTCCTGCTGGGAGACGAGCTCTCATGGGCCTGTGAGACCTGCGACACCCCGCTCGACGAACGCCAAGGCCGCTGGGTCCACGCGCAGGAGCTCGACGAACTCGGCTACTTCGTCGACGGCTCAGAGGAGGTCACGGCGCACGGAGGTGGGGGCTGCCGCGGCGGACGCTGCGGTATAGCTCAGCCTGGAGACGACTGAACGCGATCACGTCGCCCATTTTGCTCCGATTGTTGACCGTCAGCCCGTGATCTCGCATTGTCTTGTGACACGTTGATAAGACTCGCTGCCCCTACCCTGTGCTCGCCAGAGGACCTCAGATGCTCTTCGAAGTGTTCATCCCCGCCCGCGATTCAGACGGCTATGACGAGACTCTGACCGTCGACGCGGACAACTGGATGATCGCGCTCAAGTCTGGCCTCCAACGCACCGGCGAGGAGGACATGGACATGCGCAGCGTGATGTGTGACATCAAGCACGACAACTCCATCCACATTACCGACGCCTACACCCGTCGGGTCTTCGTCCTCCGTGAGGTCGACGCCGAGGAGGATGAGGAGACGGTCGCGCTCAAGAAGAGCAACGAGCAGGCCGCCGCGCGCGCCGCCGTCGAGGCGATGGAGCAGCGCGCCGCCGCGCTTCAGTCCCCGGTCGCGGCTCCAGGCGTCGAGCCTGCCGTGGACGACCCCTCCCCCACCATTCC
>CAJXPN010000305.1 GCA_913058025.1 uncultured Myxococcales bacterium
GATTTCTGCCTGTCTCGTGGGCTCGGAGATGTGTATAAGAGACAGAGGTAGGAGAGCGTGCCGGAGAGGATGCCCTCGACGCGGCGGAAGCGGTCGCCGGTCTGGACGAGCTCGCGGGCGGTGTGGACGATCGGGAGGCCGGCGCCGACGGTGGTCTCGTGGAGGTAGTGGGCGCGGCGCTGGGCGCGCAGGGCGCGCCAGACGCCGAGGTCACCCGAGGAGGCCTTCTTGTTGGGCGTGACGACGTGGAGGTTGCGCGCGAGCCAGCCGAGGTAGAGGTCGGCGACGTGCTGGCTGGAGGTGCAGTCGACGATCGCGGCGTGCGGGAGGTGCGGCGCGTCGACGTGCGAGGCGAGGCGGTCGAGGTCGACGGGCTCGCCGCTGGCGAGCGCCGCGCGCCAGTCGGAGAGGTCGACGCCGGCGTCGTCGAGGATCATGGTCTTCGAGTCGCAGATGGCGCGGACGCGGAGCGAGAGGTTGAACTGCTCGCGGAGCGTGTCGGCCTGGTCGGCGAGCTGTGAGAGGAGCTCCGGGTCGTCGGGGCGGTCGCAGATCGCCTTGAAGAAGTCGTTGGACTTTCCATACAGCTTGTCGCCGACGATGGGCGTGCCGGCCATGTGGAGGTGGACGCGGATCTGGTGCTGGCGGCCGGTCTCGATGCGTATGCGGAGGTCGCGCAGGGGGCCGCCGGGGTGCGGGATGGTCCCCACTGGGGTGACGTGCGTGGTGCAGGCGAGCGGGCCCGTGCCCATGCGCACGGCGAGGTCGCCGTCGGAGAGTCCGAGCGGCCAGGTGAGGGTGCGCTGGGCCGGGTCGTCCCAGACGCCGTCCGGGTCGCGTACGAGCGCGCGGTAGACCTTCTCGGGGTGTTCGGTGGCGAAGAGCTCGTGGATCTCGGCGGAGAGCTCGCGGCGCGCGGCGCACACGAGGACGCCGGAGGTGTCGCGGTCGAGGCGGTGGGCGGGGTGCGCGTCGAGGTGGCCGGCGCGCAGCAGGTAGTGCTGGATGGTGTTCAGGCGCGTGGTGGCGGTCTCGTGGACGAGCATGCCGGGGGGCTTGTTCAGGATGATGAGGTCGTCGTCGAGGTGGAGGACGCGGACCTCGTCGTCCTGGACGCGCTCGGGCGCGAGGTGCTCGCGGATGGTGACGACGTCGCCGTGGCGCAGCTTCATCGACGGCTTGATCTTGCGCTCGGGGCGCAGCGAGATGTCGCCGCGGCGCGCGATCGCGTTGGCGCGGTCACGCGAGATGCGGCCCAGCCGGTTGGCGAGGAAGCGGTCGAGGCGCCAGCCGTCGAAGTTGCAGTCGACGTCGAAGTGGCGCTCGCGCGTGTTCTGGGTCAGGAGCATGGGGCTCGATCATCTGGAGTCGTATGGGCGACGGTCCGAGGGTAGCCGGACGTCATGTGTACTGCACGCGGTGTTGAACCGATGCGATGGACTTTGTTAGGTTCGTGGGCGCGCCGTATTGAAAGGGGGTCATTGCATGATCAGAACACGAGCAATTCTATACGTTAGTGCTGCCGTGAGCGTCTTCGCGTGTACGTCGGAGCCCGAACCCGAGGACATCGAGCGTGCGATGGTCGAGGTCGAGGCCGCCGGCGACGTGTTCGCCGTTCGTGAAGGGGGGACGTTGACGCTCCGTGTCACGCTCGCTGCCCAGCCCGTCGAAGACGTCCTGATCCCGTTGTCGGTCGACGATGACGAGCTCGAACTGAGCGAGCGCTCGCTCACGTTCTCCGTGTTGAACTGGAACCTCCCACAAGAGGTTAGCCTGTCGAACGACGACGACTTCGAGGCGGATGGAGACAAGCCCGTCGTTCTCTCGCTCGGGCCGCCGAACAGCCTCGACGCGTGCTTCAACCAGACGCCCGCGCTCGAGCTCACGATCGTGAGCGTGGATGGCGTGTGTGGGAACGGCGTCGTGGATGGCGACGAGGCGTGCGATGAGAGTGAGCCCGAGGACCGAAGATGCGGCTACGGAGAGCGATCCTGCGTGTATTGCACGGGGTTCTGTCAGGAGGCGCCAGGGGCAGTGACCGGGTTCTGCGGGGACGGTGTGATCCAGGAGGAGGAGGGGGGAGAATTGTGAGGAGCCGCCTGGTTCGTGCGCATACGGGAGCCTGTTTTGCAGCGGATGTACGGAGGAGTGCAGAACAGGTCCTCTCAACGGAGGGGGATACTGTGGAGATGGCGTGCTCCAGAGCTCACACGAGGAGTGCGACACCGACCTGTCTGCGTGTTGCAACGATGACTGCGAGTGGGACATGAGTCAGTGTGCGCCCGAGTGCCTCATCATCTCGGAGTACCTCGAAGGTGGCGGGAACGACCGGGCGTTCGAACTCTACAACTGCGGAGCGTCGTACCTGAGGCTCACCGACCTCAACGTGTGCGTGGTCAGGGACTCGAGTACGTCGTGTTCCTCGAACGCGCCGTTGGCACAGGAGGTGTTGCGCGAGGGCGAGACGCTCACCGTGTGCGACCCACGGAGTGTCCTTCCTGGCCTCGCGGGGGCGTGTGATATCCCGAACGCGGACGTGGCGTCGTTCGATGGGAATGACCGGCTCATGTTGTGGGTGGATGTGGATGGGGACGGGGTGTTCACCGATGAGGATGTCATCGTCGATGCCTTGGGCGTCGTCGACCTCCCCCCCGCGGACGACGATGCGTGGAGGCTCAAGCTCTTCTCACGCTGTGACCCGACGCCTTTTGGCGGGGAGGGGCCTTACGACATCCTCGACTACTTCCGTCTGATCGAAGACTTCGAGGTGGGGCCCCGCGTCGTGGACCCGGTCGCAGGTTTTGGGCGCGCGCCGCGGCCCGGCTGCGTGGACTGAGCGTATGGTCACCACCCGAGGCGGATGTGGAGGCGTGTGCCGAGCTGGGAGCGGTTGGCCGCGTCGGCCAGGCGCGTGAGCGTGTCGGCATGGTTGACCGCGGAGTAGACCTCGACCCCGAAGGTGAAGGGGCGCACGGTGAGCTGGCCCCAACCCGAGACGGAGTAGCCGCGCAGGAGCGAGAGGCCGGTGCGGTCGAAGACGTAGCGTGAGTTGAAGATGCTGGCCTCGGCGCGCACGCCCACGCCGCCGGTGATCGAGGGGAGGAAGTCGGCGAGGTCGGTGCCGGAGGGGTCGTCCTCGTCGACGAGGAGGCCCTTGGGGATCTCGAGGTTGCCGAAGAGCTGGGCGTCGAGGCGCGCGCGCATCGAGCGCAGCCTGGGGTCGTTGAACTCGAAGGCGACCTCGACGCCGGGGCGCAGCGCGTTGTCGAAGAACCCGTAGGAGAAGCCGAGCTCGGAGATGGTCTGGTCCTCGAACGCGGCGTAGCCGGCGCCGGCGGTGACCGAGAAGTTCGGGTCGAGGAAGAAGAGCGGGAAGTCGTCGAGGCCCAGGAACGTGTAGGTGACTGGCGTGTCGGCGTCGGCGTCGTAGATGAGGTCGAAGTTCGCGAAGAGCTCGGGGACGCCAAAGCCCAGGTAGAGGCGGTCGGTGCCGGTGAGGCTGACGCTCGAGGAGCCGGTGGTGATGGAGTCACCCGACCCCGTGACGTCGAAGCGCGTGATCGCGTCCTGCGTGCTGCCTACGGTCAGGCGGACCCAGTCGCTCCATCCGAGCGTGACGCCCCAGATGTCGTGGCCGCGGCCCTGCGCGTCGGCGCTGACGATGGCGCCGTCGGTGGGGGTGAAGGAGTCCGGCGAGAGGGAGTCGCCGCCGCTCAGGAAGAACAGGCGCAGCGAGAGGTCGGCGCCGCCATACATTCGGGTCCCGACCGCGAAGCCGTTCCAGCCGCCCGCGAGCCCCGCGGGCTCGGGGACGCCGCCGTTGCAGATGGTGTAGCCGCTGATCTCGGACACGTCCCCGATCCACTCGCCGTAGGTCTGGAAGAAGGGGGGATCTTCGGGGTCGTCGAGGACGGTTCCCTGGCGGACCTGGCGCTGTTCGAGCAAGTGCCGACGCTCGAAGCGCTCGCGGGCGTCGAGGATGGAGCGCGCGCGCCTCGCCTCCCCGAGCGGGTCGAGCGCCTGCGAATCACACGCCCCCTGCGCGCTCGCCGAGGACGGCAGCGCCGCCGAGGTGAGCGCGGCGAGCGCGGCGAGCGCGGCGAGCGTGGTGCGGGCGTGGTGCATGGATCTCCTCGTGCGTGTCGATCGTCATGAAGGGTAGCGACAGGCTCCTCGTCGCGCACGTCGCGTTGAACCGAGGTCGTGGTCTTTGTTATCCTCGCCCACTCTCCAGGGTCCCTGTCATCGAGGTCGTGTGATGCGAGAAGCGTGTGTGGTTCTGTTTGCGGTGGTGCTCTCGTGTGCGACCGCGTGTGTGCCCCCAGGCGGTGGCGGAGGTGGCGGCGGTGGTTCGTGTGACGACTGTCGCCCAGAGGCGGGGAGCTCCGAGCTGGAGGTGGGAGACGTCTCGGCGAGTCTCGTGGAGGGAGGGCCGGGCGTGACCACGGCGCTCAAGCTCAAGCGCGCGCCGATGGCGGACGTGACGGTGACCGTGGTGAGCCTGAGTCCGACGGTGGCCTCGGCGGACCCGAGCTCGCTGGTGTTCACGCCGGACAACTGGAGCGGCTCTCAGATCGTCACGCTCACGGCGGCCGACGACAACGAGGTCACGGGCGCGCGCGAGGTCGAGATCGAGTTCACGATGCAGAGCGAGGACTCGTCGTTCTCGAACAGGCCGGTGAACTCCCTGTTCATCGACGTGCTCGAGGACGACGAGCTCCCCTCGGTCGAGGTCGAGGCGGAGGGTGGCGCGTTCGAGGTGAGCGAGGACGGCGAGTCGCTGACGCTCCAGCTCACGCTCTCGGCGCAGCCCGACGAGGACGTGCTCGTTCCGCTGTCGGTCGACGACGAGGACGAGCTCACGCTCAGCGCGACCACGCTCACCTTCGGCGCGCTCGACTGGAACCTGCCCCAGGAGGTCACGCTCACGGGCCGCGACGACCGCGAGGCCGACGGCGACAAGAGCGTGATCCTGTCGGTCGGCCCGACGAACAGCCTCGACGACCTCTTCAACCAGATCCCGGCGCTCGAGGTCACGATCGTGAGTCTGGACGGCGTGTGCGGGAACGGCGTCGTCGACGGCGACGAGCCGTGCGACGGGAGCGGCTCCAGCCGCACGTGCGACTACGGTGAGCGCTCGTGCACCTACTGCACGGACTCGTGCGAGGAGGCGCCAGGCACGGTGAGCGGCTACTGCGGAGACGGCACCATCCAGCGTGGCGACGGCGAGACCTGCGACGAGCCCTCGGAGCGCTGCCCCTACGGGCAGATGAGCTGCCAGACCTGCACGGACCAGTGCAAGACCGGCCCCGGCGTCCCCTCCGGCTTCTGCGGGGACGGCATCGTCCAGAGCTCCGAGGAGGCGTGCGACCCTGGCGTTTCGCCTTGCTGCAACGAGTTCTGCGAGTCCGACACGTCGTCGTGCGGGCCGGACTGCCTGATCATCTCGGAGTACCTGGAGGGCTTGTCGAACAACAAGGCGATCGAGCTCTACAACTGCGGCCCCTCGAGCGAGACGCTCGCCGGGGTGAAGGTGTGCCTGGTGAGCAACAGCAACACGACGTGCTCGGCCACGTACTCGCTCACGGGTAGCATCGCGTCAGGCGACACGCTCACCATCTGCAACCCCCAGATCGACCCGTCGCTCGGGATCCCATGCGACGTGACCAACGGCTCGATCATGGGGTTCAACGGTGACGATCGCCTCGTGGTCTGGGTCGACGTCGACGGCGACGGTGTGCTCACCTCCGCCGACACCATCAGCGACGCGTTCGGGCAGACCAGTTCGCAACCGTTCAGCACCGACGAGTGGGGCAATCAGATCCTCTCGAGGTGCGACCAGACGCCGTACGATGGGATGAGCTTCTTCAGCGCGTACTCCTACTTCAATGGCAGAGACCCGTTCAACGACCCCAGCGCGTACGACGGCTTCGGGCAGCCGCCCAACGAGTCGTGCGGGCTCTGAGGGTGCGTTCGAGAGGGCGGGGAGCGTGACGCTGTCTCTTATACACATCTCCGAGCCCACGAGACAGGCAGAAATCTCGTA
>CAJXPN010000306.1 GCA_913058025.1 uncultured Myxococcales bacterium
GGCGCGAACGGCGCGAACGACGCGAACGGCGCGAGCGGCGCGAACGGCGAAGACGCGAACGACGACGCGGAGCCGCTGGCAGCGACAGCAGAGGAAGAAGAGGTCGAGGACCTCATCGCGGAGCGCGCACGCGTGGCGCGGGCGCGGCGAGACTCGGTCGACGGGCAGGTCCGCGCGCTCGAGGTGCTGCTGCGCAAGACCTGGGCGGCGCACCAGGCGCCGCTGCTCGTGGAGGGTGCGATCTGGTACGCGGTGACGCTGTGTGCGGTCGCGCTGAGCGCGCTCGGGCTGGCGGCGCTGGTGCCACAGGCTGCGCCCGAGGGCGTCCGCTGGATGCTGATGATCGGGCTGGGGGCGTCGACGATCGGGGCGCTGACCGCGCTCGTGGTGGCGAAGGTGCGCGCGCCCGACGAGCTGACCGTGGCGAGGCTCGTGCAGCGGCACGCGCCCGAGCTTCGCAACGACCTCTCGAGCGCGCTCGTCTTCGGGCGCCAGCTGGTCGCGGGGACGTTCGACGCGGACGCCAGCGAGGCGCTCGCGCGGATCCACGTCCGGCGCGCGGAGAAGAGCGCGCGTGAGCTCAGCGAGGACCAGCACCTGGCGCACCTGTTGCCGAGCAGGCCGTTGGCGCCCGCGGCGCTCGCGCTCGCGGGCTGCGCGAGCGTGCTGCTCGCGGCGTGGGCCATCGCGCCGCAGTGGTTCGAGGCGAGGCTCTCGGGTCAGCTCGACGAGGTCGCCCAGCAGCTCGCGCAGCGTGAGCTCGTGCGGCCGCTCGTGGGCAACCTCTCGCTGACGCTGCTCTACCCGAGCTACACGGGGCTGAACTCGCGCCACGAGCCGTTCACCACGGGGAACGTGACCGCGCTCGAGGGCACCGAGCTCGTGGTCCAGGCCTACGGCCTGATCCAGACCCCCGAGACCTTCGAGCTCGTGTTCACGGGCGAGTCGGGCGAGCGCCCGATCCCGATGACGAAGGAGCCAGGTGGGCGGCTGATGACCAAGCTCGTGCTGACGGAGTCGGGGCGGTACACGTTCCGCGCCACGATGCCCGACGGGCGCGTGCTCACGGACGGCGTCGAGCGCGCGGTCACGGTGACGCCAGACGAGGCGCCGCGCGTCGAGATCACCTCGCACAGAGGCGAGCTCGAGGTCAGCCCCGAGGACGTGATCACGCTGCGCGTGTCGATGGCCGACGACTACGGCATCACGTCGGTCACCCGAGTCCACGCGTTCGTGGGTGTCGAGGAGGACGCGACGCGTACGGGCGTGCCCGACGAGAACCTGTCGTTGGGGCCGCGCGAGTGGTCTGGCGAGGTCGTGCTCGACCTGCGCGAGCTGGGCCTCCAGCCCAAGGACACGATCACCGTCCACATCGAGGGCCGCGACAACAACACGCTCACGGGCCCAGGCGTCGGGAAGTCGTCGCCGCTGCTGCTGCGCGTGTCGAGCCCCGAGGACAAGCACTACAAGAACATCGAGGAGCAGCAGGAGGTCGCCGAGGCGCTCCTGCTCGCGCTCGCCGACGCGCTCGAGGCGCCCGTGGGCGAGCGCGTCGCGCTGCGCGACGACTCCTACGCGCAGGTCGTGTCGGGTTCCTGGGAGCGCGCCGAGCTCGAGCGCCGCCACAACGCCTACCTGAGCGCCCACGAGGGCCAGCGCGCGGTGTTCGAGAGGATGGGCGAGGTCGCCAGCAAGCTCGGTGACGACCCGCTGATGGTCGCGCGCGATACGACGATGTTCCAGACCTTCCACAAGCTGCTGGACGACCTCCACGGTGAAGGCGACGCGATCTTCAAGCGCACGAAGCCGGCCGCGCTCGGCGCGCGGCTGACGTCGTCGACACTCAAGCCGCTGGCCACACACGCCGCGGCCATGGAGGCCGCGCTGGAGAAGGCCGTCACGCAGCTCGACGAGCTGCTCCAGTCGCAGAAGATGGACTCGGTCAAGGCCACGGCCGACGAGATCCGCGACCTGAAGGAGCGCCTGAAGGACCTGCTCGAGAAGTACAAGGAGACCAAGGACCCCGAGCTCAAGAAGGCGATCCTGCGCGAGGTCGAGCGGCTGCGACAGCGCATGAACGAGCTGATGCAGCGCATGAACAGCCAGATGAAGCGGATGCCTCAGGAGCACGTGAACATGGACGCGGCGCGCCAGCAGATGATGGAGTCCGACGCGGCCAAGATGGGAGACAGCTTCGACCAGATCGAGAAGATGCTCGAGGAGGACGACATCGACGGCGCGCTCGCGGCGCTCGAGAAGATGACCGAGAACCTGGACGCGCTCACCGGCGAGATGGACAAGCAGTTCGCGGACGCCCAGCCCGAGGGGCTGCGCGAGTTCGACGAGAAGGTCTCCGAGCTCATGGACGAGGTCAACGACCTGAGCGAACTCCAGCGCGAGATCGAGGAGGACACCGCCGAGCTCCGCGAGGAGCTCAAGCGCCAGCGCGAGCGCGAGACCCAGGAGATGCTCGAGGGCTTCAGCGACGACCTGAAGAGGAAGCTCGAGAAGCAGCGAAGCGCGCTCGACTCGATCGACCCGAAGGAGCTCGACGCCCACCACCGCGCCAACCTCGAGCGCGCCAAGCAGAACCTCAAGGAGCTCGGCGAGAACCTCGAGCAGCAGGACATCGAGGGCGCGCTCGAGAAGGCAAAGGACGTGCTCGACGAGGTCGAGCGGATGCGCATGTCGATGCAGATCTCGCAGCGGTACGTGCCGCGCAGCTCGCCCAAGGGCCAGAAGCTGGGCGAGGCGCTCAAGAAGAGCAGCCCCGTCATGAAGCGCGGCGGCGAGGTCATCGAGGACCTCGAGGGCGTGATCGAGCAGGCCCAGCGGATGCGCGAGGGTCAGGGCGACCCGCGGCTCGACAAGCTCGGCAAGCGCCAGGGCGAGGCGAACGAGCGCGCCGACGGGCTGCGCAAGAAGATCGGCGACGCCGGCGAGAAGTTCCCCGTCCTCAAGGAGCAGCTCGAGCCGACGATGAAGGAGGCGAGGGAGGCGATGGACGGCGCGAAGCAAGGCCTCGAGCGCGGGCGAGTCCAGCGGGCGCTGGACTCGGAGCGCGAGGCCCTCGAGAAGATGCGCTCGATGAAGAAGCAGATGAAGAAGGCGCTGCGCAACCAGCGCCAGAGCGAGGGTGAGGGCAAGGGCACCCAGTCCAAGGAGGCCGTCGAGATCCCGGACAAGGGCGACGCCGCAGGACCCGGCTACCGAGACTCGCTCAAGAATACGATGAAGGAGGAGCGCCTGGACGACTACTCCTCCGAGATCGAAGACTACTACAAGAGCCTGGTGGATTGATGCGACACGACCGTACGACGCGCGCCTTGCGCACACGCATGCTCAGGATGCTCACGATCGCCATGCTCACTCTCGGCGCGCTCGCGCCGGCCTCGGCCTGGGCGGCCTCGCCCGCGGACGCGATCGAGGACATGCTCGACTCGTGGCACGTGTCGCGGGCGAGGCCGCTCGTGGAGGCGATGGCCACCGACCGCGGCGAGACCCCGCAGGTCACCTACTTCCGCTCCCGGATGGCCTTCTACGAGCAGCGCTACGACGAGGCGCTCACGCTCATGGACCAGGCGCTGGCGAACAGCTCGAGCAAGCCGCCGGGCTGGGTCATGCTGCGCGAGGAGATCGCGGCCGCGGGCGAGGTCACCAGGGACTACGTCACGAAGACGTCGCCCAAGGGCTACTTCGAGATCACCTACCCGAAGGGCAAGGACGAGGTCCTGCTGCCGTACGCGTTCGACGCGCTCGACGAGGCCTACGAGGTCTTCGGCAGAGAGCTCGGCATGCGCCCGGCGACGCCGGTGCGCGTGGAGATCTACCCGAACTCGCTCGTGCTCGCGAAGGTCTCGTCGCTGACCGAGACCGACATCAAGACCACGGGCACCATCGCGCTGTGCAAGTACAACCGGCTCATGGTCACCAGCCCGAACGCGCTGCTCCAGGGGTACGGCTGGGTCGACACGGCCGTCCACGAGTACGTCCACTACGTCATCAACCACAAGACCTCGGCGCGCGTGCCGATCTGGATGCACGAGGGGCTGGCGAAGTACCTCGAGAAGACCTGGCGGGGCGCCGGCGAGCACAGGCTGCCGCCGTCGAGCGAGAAGATGCTGCGCGACCGCCTCGAGGCCGACGACCTCGTGACGTTCGAGCAGATGCACCCCTCGATGGCCAAGCTCCCGAGCGCCGAGGACGCCGCGACCGCCTACGCCGAGGTGTACACGGTCATGGAGTACCTGCACCGGCAGAAGGGCGAGGGCGTGTTCGCGCTGATGCTCGACAAGATGAGCGCGGGTTTGGACGCCAAGCAGGCGTACTCGGCCACGCTGGGCGTCGACTTCGGCGACTTCGAGCGCACCATCTGGCCGAGCTACCTGCGCTCGCGCCCCAAGGTCGACTTCGCCGAGGCCGAGGGCTTCGACGACGGGCTCAAGTTCAAGGGAGACGGCGCCAAGAGCGCGCCGACCGAGCTCGAGCAGGTCGCCAAGCCCGAGGCCAAGCAGCACGTCCAGCTCGGGCTGATGCTCCAGACCCGCGGGCGGCCCAAGGCCGCCGCCGTGCAGTACGAGAAGGCGGTGCGGTTGATGGGGGACTCGAACCCGGTCGTGCAGACCCGGCTCGCGCAGAGCCTGCTCGAGTCGGGAGACGCCAAGGGCGCGCTCGACGCGCTCGCGCCCGCGCGTGAGTCCTACCCGACCTACGTGACGACGTGGCTGATCATGGGCAAGGCGTCGGCCGCGCTCGGGGAGCACGCCGACGCGCGCGACCACCTGCTGGAGGCCGCCCGGATCAACCCGTTCGACCCCGAGGTCCACGCGCTGCTCGCCGCGGCCTACGACGCGCTCGGCGACAAGGACACGGCGACGCGCGAGCGCGAGTACGCCGCGCTCGTGCGCTGAGCGGGGTCCAGCTCACGCCGCGCGCAGCGTGTTCAGGTGCTCGACGATGTCGGCGGACTCGCCCATCCACTCGCTGCGGCCGTCGGCGAAGTCGGTCTTGAGCACGGGCACCGTGCCGCGACCGCGCGCGCCGATGAGCTCCTCGCGGTGGCCAGGGGTCGTGAGCACGTTGCGCAGCTCGACCTCCACGCCGAGTTCGTCGATCACGCGAAGCACGCGCTGACAGAAGGAGCACTGGTCGTAATAGTAGAGTGAGAGCTTCGCCTGGGTTCCTCGATCGTTCATGGTTCTCCTCCTCGCCTGGGGGTGGGGCGCCGTCACCCGGCTTGCCCGGGCGCGAGCGCCGCGCCATCATATGCACCTGCCGCGTCGGAGTTTCGTCCGGGCGACCCGCTCGCCACCTCTCCGACCGAGACCCACGAACCTCACCGAGGATCCCGACATGACCCGAATCGTCCTGACGCTGGCCGTCGCGCTCACGCTCATCGCCTGCGAGCAGCCCAAGAAAGCGCCCGCGCCCGAAGCCGAGGCCGAAGCAGGAGCCGAGGTGGACACGAGCACCGGCCTGCCTGGCTCGCTCGACCCCAAGGCGCGTATGGACGAGGTCAAGAAGGACTACAAGAAGGCGCTCAAGACGGGCGCGGACAACAGGAACAAGGGCATCGAGCGCTCGCTGGGTGAGGGGGGCGAGGAGTGAGCAAGAAGAAGGTCGCGATCCTGGGGTCGGGTAACATCGGCACCGACCTGCTCGTCAAGATCACCTCGTACAGCGAGACCCTCGAGGTCGGGATGCTCGTGGGCATCGACCCCGACTCCGACGGGCTCGCGCGCGCCAGGTCCATGGGCGTGGCGACCACGCACCGCGGGATCGCAGGGCTGCTCGAGTCGGACGTCATCGGTGAGATCGTCCTCGCGCTCGACGCCACCAGCGCGAGCGCGCACGCCCACCACGCCGAGGTGCTCGGCGCGCGCGGCATCCCCATCGTGGACCTGACGCCCGCCGCGCTCGGCCCCTACGTCGTGCCCGTGGTCAACCTCGAGGAGCACCGCGGCGCGGCGAACGTGAACATGGTGACGTGCGGCGGCTGTCTCTTATACACATCTGACGCTGCCGACGATCTACTCTGTGTAGAT
>CAJXPN010000307.1 GCA_913058025.1 uncultured Myxococcales bacterium
CGAGATTTCTGCCTGTCTCGTGGGCTCGGAGATGTGTATAAGAGACAGGGCGCCGAGATCGCGGTCATCGGCGTGCTCTCGGGGTCACGCCAGGAGCTCGACGTCACGCCGATCCTGATGCGCGGCCTCAGGCTCCGCGGCATCTTCGTGGGCAGCCGCGCCGACTTCGAGGCCATGAACCGCGCCATCGCGTTCCACGGACTTCGCCCGGTGGTCCGCGAGAGCTTCCCGCTCGAGGACGCCCGCGGCGCCTTCGCGCGCATGGCCTCGGGCGGGCACATCGGGAAGATCGGGATCACGCACGGCGCCTGAGGTGTCGGGCGGCGCGCCGCCCGAGTCAGGCTCACTCGTACTTCACGCTGTCGCCGAGCGCCGCGAGCGGGAGGTCGAGGTCGGGGTCCCCGAAGGAGGCGCCGACGGCGAGCGCGGTGGCCACGAGCGTGGAGTCACGAGGGACGTAGCGGGTCTGGTGGGCGACCTGCTCGAGCGGGACGCTCGTGAGGTGGTTGTCCTTGAGGGCGACCATGCGACCCCAGGTGTCCGAGGCGACCAGGCTCGCGGCGTACGCGCCCAGGTTCGACGCGAAGACGCGGTCGAACGGGGTCGGGGAGCCGCCGCGCTGGACGTGGCCGAGCACGGTGGTGCGGATCTCGGAGTCGAGCCTGGACTCGAGCGCCAGACGCAGCACGCCGCTGACGCCGCCCAGACGCATCGGGTCCGGGCTCCCCTCGATGAGTTCTCGTACGACCATGTCGCCGCCCCTGGGCTTGGCGCCCTCGGCGACGACGATGATCGTGAAGCGCTGGCGCGACTCGCGGTCGGCGCACACGCGCACGATCTCATCGATGTCATACGGGATCTCGGGGATGAGGATAAGGTCGGCGCCGCCCGCGATCCCGGCGTGCAGGGCGAGCCAGCCGGTGTAGCGCCCCATCGTCTCGAGGATCATGATCCTCGAGTGGCTCTGGCCCGTGGTCTGGAGCCGGTCGAGCGCGTCCGTGGCCACCGAGACAGCCGTGTCGAAGCCGAACGTGCGGTCGGTGTTCATCAGGTCGTTGTCGATCGTCTTGGGCACGCCGATGAACCTCATGCCCCTCTGGCTGAGGTCGTGGCAGATCGACATCGTGCCGTCGCCGCCGAGCACGACGACGCCGTCGAGGCCGAGCTCATGGTAGTAGGCCGCGACGTCGTCGGAGACGTCGGCGCCTCCCGCGCCGAAGTAGCTCATGGGGTTGGCGCGGTTGTGCGTCCCGAGGATCGTGCCGCCGCGGTTCAAGATGCCCGAGCACGCGCGCCAGTCGAGCTCGACCGAGCGGCGCTCGATCAGCCCGAGGAAGCCCTCCTCGAAGCCGATGACGGTCGCGTCGTGTTGGCTCATGAGGCTCTTCGCGACAGCCCTGATCACAGCGTTGAGTCCAGGGCAGTCGCCCCCACCAGTGAGAATCCCCACACGCATCGACATACGAAACCTCCTCCATGCGCGCTGTACCGCGCGCCCATCGTCACTAAATTGGACCGTGAATCGCAGACATGGTGCATCCAGCGCCCCTTCGCTGTCCAGCCTACCCCCGAGACCACGCCGAGGCATCATGCCCCACACCCCCGAACCCTCGGCCACGCTGAGCGCGCCGTCCGGTCTCCCCGAGCGCGCGGCCGGCGCGTTCTTGCCTCACGAGGCCCCGGACGGGCGCTACTTCAACCCCTGGCCCGAGGCGCCGCCGCTGGCCGGACCGGCGGACCTCCTGCGTTGGCAGCTCGGGGGGCGGCGCGGCCCGTACGCCGTGCGCAAGGCCACGTCGCGCTACACGCCGTCCGTCGTCCCTGACGCCATGGCCGCGTTCGAGGCGAACCGCGCGGCGTTCAAGGTGATGTGGCTCGGGCACGCGTCGTACCTGATCGAGGTCGAGGGCGCGCGCGTCCTCATCGACCCGGTCTTCGGACGCGCCGGCCCCTTCGTCACGCGCCGGGCGCCCTGCCCCATCACGCCCAGAGAGCTCGGCCACGTCGACGCGGTGCTCCTGACGCACGGGCACTACGACCACTGCGACGTCCGCTCGTTGGCCACGCTCGCCAGGCGCCTGCCCGACCTCACGTTCGTCACCCCCGTGGGGCTCGAGGACGTGCTGCCGCGCCGCGCGACCCGGTGGTTGAGCGTCGACTGGTGGCACCAGATCACGCTGGGCGAGGCGACGATCACGTTCACCCCCTCGCAGCACTGGCACCGCCGCGGCCTGCGCGACACCAACGCCGCGCTCTGGGGCGGCTGGTACGTCCAGGGGCCGGGCGCCTCGTTCTACCACCCGGGCGACTCGGGGTTCTTCTCGGGGTTCGAGGCCGTGCGCGTCACGCTCGGCGCGCCCGATCTGCTCGCGCTCCCGCTCGGGGCGTTCGCGCCGCGCTGGTTCATGTCCCCCCAGCACATGGACCCGGCCGCGGCGTTGGATATGTGGGAGGTGATGGGCGCGCCGCGCGCCACGCCGATGCACTGGGGCACCTTCGACCTGTCGGACGAGCCGCTCGACCAGGGCCTCATCGAACTCGACGAGCTGCTCTCGGAGCGCGAGGCGCCAGGAGAGCTGCTCCCCACGCACCACGGCTCGACGTTCTCACTCTGACCTGAAGTCGCCCACGTGCTCGCCCAGGAAGGCGTAGATGTCCTTCCAGCACTTGCGCGCCTGCTCCTGCCACACGAACGCGTGGAAGGCGTGCACGCCGCCAGGGTAGTAGGCGTCGTCCGCGACCACGCCCATGGCCTGGAGCGCGCCGGCCATCCGGCGCGTGTCGTCGAGGATCGGGTCGGCGGTGCCCACGGGGAGGAAGAACGGCGGGATGGGGCGCTGCGGCGCCTCGCCGCGCTCGAAGAACGCGAGCGGGTCTGCCAGATCGCGCTCACCCGGCACGTGCGGGCCGAACCCGCCCAGGTAGGACTCCTCGACCTGCATGATCCGGTCGTTGATGAAGCTCGAGAGCTGCTTGCGCTTCCCGAACCGCTCCGACCCCGACACCTCGAGGATCCCGCAGGCCGCGAGCACCGCGTCGGGCACGCGGCCCGTCTCGAAGACCTCGCGCGCCCACGGCTCGGGGCGCTCGTAGCACGACGCGATCGCCAGCCCGCTCACCAGGTTCGCCCCCGCCGACTCGCCCGCGATCACGAACCCCTCGTCGAGGTCCCCGCCGAAGCGCGCCGCGTTCTCCACCGTCCACGTGTACGCCGCGCACGCGTCCTGGATCGCCGCCGGGAACGCGTGGCGTGGTGAGAGGCGGTAGTTCACGTTCACGACCATGTAGCCCGCGCGCGCCAGCGCCAGCGCCATCACCCAGTGCGTCTCCTTCGAGAGGATGCGGAACGCGCCGCCGTGCACGTAGAGCGCCACGGGGCACTTGCCCGGGCGGCGCGGCCTCCAGATGTCGAGCGCGTACTCGCTCGCGTTACCGGGTCGGTAGCGCAGGTCCTTGAGGACCTCGATCCCGTAACGCTCCGGGTCCGACGCGGGATGCAGCGCCGCGGCCCTCGAGATACCCTCGAAGAACCCCCTGATCATCGTGCTCCCCGCGACCTTTCTGATCCTGCTCACGTCCACGACGCGCTCCTTTTCTGACGGCCAGAACAAAAACTGAGCAATTACTCACAATACAGAAAGAGATAGCGATCCGGACGCGGCGAGGCAAGGAGTTTCAAGGGGAAGCGCGTCGAGGCAGGCTTTTGCCGAGCGGTTCGGGCACGCGAGGAGCCTCCCGGTGACGGGAGGCTCCTCGCGTATCTCTGACCGTTCACTGACGAGCGGCAGGTCCGAAGATGGCTCAGCTCCACGTCCGGATGTCCACCCAAACGTCCCGCACGCTCATGACCTCGTAGAGGATGAGCGCGGCGAGGATCCCGAGGAGGATGTAGTTGCCAGACGGGGTGGTTGGCTCGTCGTCGAAGTCGCCCTCGTGCTCGCGGTCGGCGAACCAGGGGCGAGCGGTGGTGCCGTGGAAGAGGATCGCGTCACCGAGCAGCGGCGAGGTGACGTAGACGCGGGAGCCGGTGAGCGTGAGCGGGAGCCCGAAGGTCGAGGCGGCGCGCATCGCGCCGGTGTAGACGCGGTCGTCGGCCATCATGCGCGCGGCGCCGACGCCGATGCCGGTGGCCGAGGCGCCCACGCCCAGGACGATCGGGCCGCTGTCCACGTCCATCCCCTTGTCCAGCCCCTCGGGCCACTCGCGGAAGCCGGTGAAGCCGAGGACGTCGCGCTCGAAGTGCTCGCGGTAGAGACCATAGAGTTCGCGCGCCTGCCTCGGCGCGAACTGAGACATGTAGAGGACCGTCCAGCTCAAGCCGCTCCCGCGCGGGAGGTCGGCGTAGTCGAGCGAGGTCGACACCGCTGAGCGCGGCAGGCCGGTCGCCTCGTGGCGCATCTTCTTGCGCTTCATGAAGGAGAGCCAACCCTTGATGAGCGGCTTCGAGAGCGAGCCCTTGCGGGTCTTGTCGTAGAGGTAGAGCGAGGCGAGCGTGGCGGCCTGATCGGCGGGCCACTCGTTGGCGCCGCGGTCATCGTCCTGGGCCCGCGAGAGCGGATACGAGCGCGCGTGCCAGTCACCCCCGCTGGACCTTCGCGCCAGGTGCTTCGAGACGCGCGTGTGGAGCTTGTCGTGCTCGGCGCTCCCGCTGACGTGGCGGTGCACCCCGAGGATGAGGTTGAGGTGCGTGAGGTAGAGCCCGCGGTCGCCCAGGTCGTCCTGGTCGGCCGGGTCCTTGCGGTAGGGCGAGACCGAGCTCGACCGCGCGCGCCGCACCAACTCGCCGGTCAATCGAGAGAGCTCCTCCGCGCGCGCGGGCTCCTCCACGGCGACGTTCATGAGCCCCGAGGCCATGTGCGAGAGCGCCACGACCGAGAACTGCTCGGCGAGGACCTGCCGGTTGCTGTACCCATCGAAGGGCCCGGAGAGGTGGTCGCCGACCCAGTCGAGGTGGGCGACCGCGTGCGCGGGGAGCCCCGGCGCGAGGTCGTCCGACCAGTCGTTGAACGTCGCGTCGTAGAGCGCGGGCGCGACCCAGACGAGCAGCGCCAGCGACGCGAAGACGTGCCACACGAACAGCACGTAGAGTTTCTTGGGGGCCTTTCGGTCGAGGCGCACGGTGTCGGCTCCTGTAGCACGGTGAGGCGGCACGCAGGGGTCCGCGGGGTCGAGCGACCTGGTGATTCTAGACGGTCACGACCCGTCGTGCACGGGGCGCCTGAAGCGCGGGCTTCGGCGCGCCCCTTCGGCGCCTTCCGGACCACCCGAGGTGACGCCCGGGTGATGTAAGGAGGCCGACGCGTGGCATTTTCTTGTGCCACGCGATCGCAGCCATAGTATCATGGGGTCGCACGTGGCGAGGTCGACGAGGACCTCTCCGACGGTGGATCCCACCTGGGTGCGGTGCGCGCAAGGAGCGCGCTCACCGGAGCAAGGAGCCCGAACCATGACCTCTTCACGCCTCAAGGCGACGCAGGCGTCGATCCTCTCACTCGCTCTCTTTCTCGGCGCATGCGCCGGAAACGAGCCCAAAGAAGAGGACCCGACCAAGACCGCCGAATACCACTTCAAGATGGCCACGGGACACTTCGAGGAGCACCAGGTGCCCATGGCGATCCGCGAGCTCACCATCGCGATCGAGATCGACCCCGACCACGGCCACTCCCACTACCTGATGGGATACATCTTCATGGGCCGGCGCGACTACACCAGGGCCGTGCGCCACTTCAAGGAGGCGCTGCGCATCGAGACCAACTTCTTCGACGCGAGGAACGCGCTGGGCGCGACGTACCTGGCGATGGAGCGCTGGGAGGACGCCGCCGTGCAGTTCGAGATCCTGATCGAGGAGCCGATGTACACGACCCCGGAGATCGCCCACAACAACCTCGGCTGGTCCTACTACAACAGGCGCAAGCACCCGCGCGCGCTCGAGCACTTCAAGATGGCCACGTTCCTCAAGCCCGGCTTCTGCCTGGGCCACAACCTGTCTCTTATACACATCTGACGCTGCCGACGATCTACTCTGT
>CAJXPN010000308.1 GCA_913058025.1 uncultured Myxococcales bacterium
CACAGAGTAGATCGTCGGCAGCGTCAGATGTGTATAAGAGACAGGGACGCGCAGGGCTTCGTCGATGGTGGAGGCCTGTGAGAGGACGGCGTCACCGGCGACGCCGACGGGTATGCCGGAGAGGTCGAGCTTCGAGACGACGTGCCGGTGGACGGCGAGCGTGAGGCCGGCAGAGTTCATGCCGGTGAAGCCGGCGTTCCAGCGCCCCGCGGAGCCGACGCCGAGGTAGTCGAGGCCACCGAGCGGTTGGTGGAAGGTGACGGTGGCGTAGCGCTCCCAGTAGCCGACTCCGACGGAGTCGAGGTTGAGCGCGTGGAGGACGCCGGCCTCCGAGCGCGCGATGGCGCTTGTGCAGCCGAAGGGGGCGGCGCCGAGGCCGCGGCCGCGGCGCGCGTTCGCGGCGGTGAGCCAGAGGAAGGTCTCGGGCATCAGGAGGGCGCGGAAGTAGGTGGAGGGGGGCACGCCGGAGGAGTCGGAGAGTGCGTAGACGAGATCACGCCACGGGTCGGGGAGCGCTTCGCGGAGCTTGCGCGTGGCGAGCTGGTATGCGCCCAAGTCGAGGGTGCGGGCGAAGCGGCGGGACGAGGAGTTCGACGCGGCCGCGCCGAGGTAGCGGGCGAGGAATGGGACGACGCCGCGCGTGATCGCGTCGCGCATGCGCTCGCCGACGTCTCGGCCGCGCGCGGAGAGCGCGCCCTGGGTGTTCAGGAAGCGGAGGTCTCCGGCGGGCGAGGTGACGCGCCCGGAGGCCGCGTCGGACTCCGGGTAGATCATGAAGGGGGACGGGGACACGCCCGGCCAGGAGCGGGCCGAGCGGGTGGGCGTCGATGGGGGGAGTTGAGCCAAGGAGACCTCGTGCCTTCATGGGACGCGTGGAGGCGTCGAGGGGTCGATGAGTCGGAGCCAAGACATCCTATTGGGGAGGGGCGGTGTGGCGTCAAGGGCCACCGGGGCGCGGGCAGGCTCGCTTGCAATGAACGAGGGGCTGGAATAGTCTTCGCCTCAGGTGAAAGAGCCGCAAAACAAGACATGATCAGTCACATAGAGCCGCTGCTGCGCGGTCTGGCGAGAGGCCAGGTAGCGAGCACAACGGACCATAAGAGAGGCGAGTCGAATGGGCAGTTTCAGGAAGGAATTCATGAGGCGTCTGGCGCCCTGGATCAGCGCGGCGAGTGTCGCGCTGGTGGCGTCGGCGTGCAGCCCGACTCCCGAGGAAGACCCCTGTGAGGGCGTCGTCTGCGAGTCTGGCGTGTGCTCAGGGGGCGAGTGCGTGAACCCGCGTGACTGCGAGGGAGACACGAGCGCGTGCCTCCCAGGTTACGAGTGCAACGAGTCGGACGCGTGCGAGGCGACCTTCGCCTGTGACGACGACGGGGCGTGCGCGCGAGGCGAGTGCGCCGACGGAGCGTGCGTGAACCCCGAGACGTGCGCGGAGGACATCAACTGCGCGGCCGACTCGTACTGTCAGGACGGCTCGTGCGTGACGGACCTGTGCTTCGGCAACGATGACGTGTGCGCGCGAGGAGTGTGCGAGCGGACGACCGGCTCGTGCGTGAACCCCGAGACGTGCGCGGCGGACGGCGACTGCGTGGAGGGGACCGCGTGTTACGACGGGACCTGCTCGACCGACGAGGAGATCTGCGACGCGCTCGACTGTCAGCGCGGCGTGTGCGACGCGGACGCCAAGGCCTGCGTGGACGCGCAGGACTGCCAGGGCGACGACGCGTTGTGCCTGGATGGAGACTACTGCGACGGCGCGTCGTGTGAGGAGAACTCGTGCGACGCGGGCATGGTCACCTGCCCCCGCGGCGAGTGCGATCCGAGCGCGGGCGAGTGCGTCAATCCGAGCACGTGCGCGGCGAGCGAGGACTGCCTCGCGATGAACGTCTGCCTGGCCGGCGCGTGTGTGCCGCAGGCGGACGCCTGCGGCGCGCAGGCCTGCATCGGCAACCAGGAGTGCACCTACGACGCGGCGAACCTCTCGGCCTCGTGCGAAGAGAGCACGAGCGGCTGCGCCAACGCGGTCGACTGCCTGGGAGACCGGGTGTGCCGCACGGGTCAGTGCTCCGACCCGAGCGCGACCTGCGTCGAGGACGGCAACGAGGACAACGACGACGCGGCGAGCGCGACGACGTACGGCGACGCGGTCGTCGGGAAGTCGGTCCTGGCGCGAGCGTGCGGAGACGACGCGGACATCTTCGTCGTGGACACGGCAGACGCGGAGGTCCCGGGGCAGCTGGTCATCGAGCTCGAGATCGCGCGTGAGGACGTGGGCCTGGGCCTGCTCGAGGTCTCGCTCACGAACGGCGACGGCTCGGTGGCGTTGGGGACGACGCAGACGGACGCCGACGGGCGAGCGCGGCTCAAGCAGCGCATCTCGTTCGCGACGCGCGTCCCATACAACATCTCGGTGCGCGGCGTCGCGGGCCTGAGCACGGACGGCGTGGACTACAGGTTGTTCGCGCAGGTCGTGCCGGAGCTCGTGGTCACTGCGTGTGAGAACGCCGACGTGCTCGCCGAGGGTGTGACCGAGTCGAGCACCACGCTCAGCGGCGCCAGCCTTCAGATGAGCGCCGCGTGCGCGGACTCGACGGGGACCATCCCCGAGGACACGTGGCTCATCGAGCTCGACGAGCCCAGCTTCGTGACCGTGACGGTCTCCCCCCAGGGTGGAGTCGACCTCGCGGTGAGCATCCGTGAGGAGTGCGTGAACGCCTCGAGCGAGGCGTCGTGCAGCGACGCGGGAGACGAGGGAGGGCGTGAGGTCACGACCGCCCTGCTCTCCGCGGGCACCCACGCGGTCGTCGTCCAGGCACCGAACGTGGCGAACACGGGCGGGTCGTACAGCATCAGCTACTCGGCGGCCCCGACGATCTGCGGCCCCGACTACGCGGTGTGTGGCGATCAGGACACCGCCCAGGCCTGCAGCGCGAACGGCACCAGCGTCGTCGACGTGGAGTGCGGCGCGCGCGGTTGCGACGCGAACACCGGCCGCTGCGCGCGCCTCGACGGCGACGTCTGCAGCCAGCCCGTCCTCGTCGACGCGTCGGCGGGAGTCTTCACGGGAGAGGTCGTCTGGAACGACCTCTCGAACGCCTACGCGATCGCGGGAGGCGGCTGCCTCCAGGACGACGGAAACGGCGGCGTGCTGCCCGTGTCCGGCCCCGACAGCGCGTACCAGGTCACGGTCCCGGCCGGTCAGGCCGTGCGCGCCACGCTCGACTACTCGGGGCGAGACGTCGCGCTCTACGCCGTCACCTCGTGCGACGCGCTCAACTCGACGTGCCTCTCCGGTCAGAACACCACGACCAACCGTGACGAGACGCTCTACTGGAAGAACGACGAGGCCACCGCGCAGGACATCTTCATCATCGCCGACGTCGCCGACGCGCCCGTCTACAACTCCAGCGACATCGAGATCGAGGTCGCCGACGTGATCTGCGACCCGCTCGTCTTCACGTGCGGCACGAACGCCGCGGGCGACCCGACCAGCAAGGAGTGCGACCAGTTCGGCTTCGACTACGCGAGCGAGTCGGTCTGCAACTACGGCTGCGACGGCGCCACTGGGTTCTGTAACCCCCCCACGAACGACGCATGCGGTGGGGCGATCGCGCTGACCTCCGGCGTGCCCGTGACCGCCGACATCGGCGACTTCATCTCCGACCACCCGCTGACCACGGGAGAGTGCACGGGCTTCCCGACGAGCGGACCCGACGCGGTCTACTCGTTCACTGCGAACCAGGACGACGTGGTCACGGTCGACTTCGCGTCGCCCTTCGACGGCGCGGTCTGGGTCAGCCAGTCCTGCGACGCGGCCGGCCAGATCGGCTCCTGCCTCCAGGGCATCGACGGCGTGGGAACGAACGCGACCGAGGTGCTCGAGTTCGTCGCGCCCTCGACGGGCACATACTTCGTGACGGTGCTCGCGTTCACGAGGACCTCCGGCGCGTTCACGCTCACGGCGGACGTCCGCCCGCGCGAGTGCACCCCGGGTGACGCGTTCACTTGCGCCTCGGGTTCAGACCTCCAGTTCTGCACCGACAAGGGCCTCTTCCAGACCTACACGTGCCAGACGACCTGCACCGCGGGCGCCTGCGACGCGCCCAGCGGCGACCTCTGCATCGACCCGTTCAAGCTCACGGGTCCCAGCGGCCAGCTCGCCGCGCAGAGCTTCGGCGCCAAGTCCAACAACGACGTCGAGCTCGACCCGGGCCGCCATGGCGGCTGCTTCGTCGACAGCGGCCAGCGCTCCGACGGCGTCGAGGACGTCTTCGCGCTCGACCTGGCCGCGGGCGACCTGCTCGAGGTCACGCTCACGACGACGGCCGCGAACACGCACCTGTTCATCTTCGAGGACTGCCTGCGCGCTGACACGTGCTTGACCAACCTCCCCTTCCAGGCCGGCGGCACGGCGCGCCACTACGCGGACGTCGCCAAGACGGTCACCGTCGTGGTGGACTACCGCGGCACGACCCCTCCCAACGCGACCTACGACCTCGACTGGTCGGTGAGCCAGGGCTCGGCGTGCGTGGCCGGTGAGGCCTTCTGTCAGGACGCCACGACCGTGGCGCGCTGCAGCGAAGACGGCACCTCCGTCGTGAGCACGCAGGCGTGCTCGGCGGGCTGCTTCGGCGGCGCGTGCGAGGTCGATCTCGCCGTCAACGACGTCTGCGCGGATGCGCAGGCGGCGGCCTCCATCGGCGACGGCGTCACGGTCTACGGGACCTACGACGTGCTCCAGAACAGCGTCGACATGGGCGCGAGCAACTGCTCCGGCGGAGCGACTGCTGGCCCCGACCTGCTCTACAAGGTGAACGTCCCCGCGGGGCAGCTGCTGCGCGCCGAGGCGATCTCGTTCGGCAAGGAGTCGGCGGTCGTCTACGCGTTCCGCGACTGCGCCGACGCGGCCGGGAGCTGCGTGGCGGGCTCGGGCGAGTCAGGGACCCCCCCGAGCGCCGAGCTCCTCTACCTGAACACGGGCACGACCGACGAGGACCTCATCGTGGGCCTCGACAGCCGCTTCGCGACGGCCGACGAGCCGTTCGGCCTGAGCATCGGCGTCTCGGCGCCCGAGTGCTCACCAGGCACCCAGCGGTGCGCGGCCAACGGCACCGACGTCGACATCTGCGGGATCTTCGGGCTCTATGAGCCGACCACGTGCGCGAACGGTTGCGGCTCCGGGAGCTGCACCACGCCCGACGGCGGGAGCTGCGCGGAGTCGATCGAGCTCGGCCGCTCCGGCGGCACGCTCACCGACGTGGCGTGGCCCTCGGGCAACGACTCGACGCTGAGCCGCGGGCGCACGGGCGCCTGCCTCCTCGAGGCGAGCACGGCCGGGCGAGAGGTCTTCTACAGGATCTCGCTCAACGCCGGAGAGATGCTCACGGCCCAGCTCGACACGCTCTACCCCGACACCCACGTCTACATCCTGCCGACCTGCGGCGCCGGGGATCAGTGCCTGAGCGCGACCGCGGGCGAAGGCGACGGGTCGACGCTCGTGCGTTACGTCGCCCCGACGGCCCAGGAGGTCCGCGTCGTCGTGGACACCGAGGGCGCCGACGACGACGACCGCTTCGACCTGACCTGGTCGATTCAGGCGGGCCGCGCGTGTGCCCCCAACCAGTCACGCTGCATCAGCGCGACCTCGGTGGGCGTGTGTGACGTCGACGGCATCGTCGAGACGCCGTACGCATGTGACAACGCGTGCTCGAACGGCGCCTGCACGGCCAACCCTGGCGCGCGAGACCTGTGCGCGGACTCGGCTGCGTTGCCTCCGCTCACGGGCGGCACCGTGGTGTATGGCTCCTTCGGCCAGTTCACCACCAACGACATCGAGCTCCCGACCACGGGAAGCTGCGTGTCGCTCGCGACCGACGGCGACGACGCCTTCTACGGCGTGATCGTCCCGGCTGGCGACACGCTCCGCGCGACGCTGACCTCGTACGACAGCGAGCGCATGGCGCTCTACCTCATCCTGTCTCTTATACGCATCTGACGCTGCCGACGATCTACTCTGTG
>CAJXPN010000309.1 GCA_913058025.1 uncultured Myxococcales bacterium
CCTGGGCGCGGGCTTGGCCGCGGATCTGGACGACCGAGACGACCGGCCAGACCGCTCCTCGTTCGAGCCGCTGCTGCGCCTGGAGCTGCGCTCGTTGCGAGGCTCGCTGGAGCGAGACTCACTCGGACGATTCTCGCTGGAACGACTCTCACCGGAGCGAGACTCACCGGAGCGGCCTCGGCCGCGGCCGCGGCTGCGGCTCGAGCGGCGAGAGCTCTGCGAGCGACGATCCTCGCCCTCCTGCTTCGGAGCCTCCTCGGTCGGAGCGCTCGTCTGCTCGGTGGACCCGGAGTCGCTGCCACGGCCACGACCGCGGCCTCGGCGACCACGACCACCGCGTCGACGGGAGCGAGGCTCCTCACGCTGTTCGGTCTCCTGAGCCTCCTCGGTGGCCTCTTCGGCCTTGGCCTCGGCGGGCTCCTCGTCGCGTCGGCGGCTGGGCGCCGAGCGCCTGGAGCTGCGCGACCTGCTGGATCGGCGAGAGCGCCTGGAGCGGCGCTCCTCGTCGCGCTCGGTCCTGGCCTCGTCGGCCTCGTCGGCCTTGGCTTCGGTCTTGGCCTCTGCCTTGACCTCTGCCTTGGCGGGGGCCTCCTCGGCCTGCTCCTCTGCCTTGGCCTCGACCACGACGGGGGCAGGCGCGGGGGCGGGCTTGCGGTCGAGCGCGCGCTCGGCCAATGCGAGCAGGCGCGCGACGAGTTCGACGCGCTCCTCCTCGGTGCCCTGAGACAGGATGTCGCGCGCGACATCGAGCTTGGACGTGTAGGCCAGCGACTTGACGGCCCCGACGCGCTTGGCGATCTTGCCGGCGGCGCGACCGCGCTTGGCCTCCAGGATCTCGAGCGTCGTGGGGAGCGGGAGCTCGATGATGTCGAGGCCGGTCCTCTTCTTGACCTGAATGAACGTCGCCAGCTCGCCCGACGAGATCATGCTCATCGCCGTCCCCTTCTTGCCCGCGCGGCCGGTGCGGCCGGTGCGGTGGACGTAGACGTCCGGGTCGTCGGGGAGCAGGAAGTTGATGACGTGCGTCAGGTCGCTGATGTCGATGCCGCGCGCGGCGACGTCGGTGGCGACCAGGAAGTTGATCTCCCCGTCACGCAGCAGGCCGAGCGTCTTCTCACGCTCCTTCTGCGCGAGGTCGCCGTTGAGGACCTCGGCGCGGTAGCCATGGCGCTTGAGGAAGCTCGTGACCAGGAACGTGTCGTTCTTCGTGTTCGCGAAGACGATGGCGTTCTCGGGGTCCTCGAACTCGATGAGCTTGATCAGGTCGCGCATCCTGGAGACGCCGTCCACGCGCGTGTACGTGTGGGTGACGTCCTTGTTGATGACCGAGTCCGACGAGAAGCTCAGGTACTCCGGGTAGAAGAGCATGTTGCGCGCGAGCGCCTTGATGTCTTCGGTGACCGTCGCGCTGAAGAGCAGGCTCTGGCGCTCCTCGGGGAGGAACGAGATGATGTCGTTGAGCTCGCGCTCGAACCCCATCGAGAGCATCTCGTCGGCCTCGTCGAGGATGAAGAAGCGCAGCTTCGACAGGTCCGCCTTGCCCTGCTTGAGCAGGTCGAGCAGGCGGCCGGGCGTCGCGCAGACGATCTGGCTGGTCTTGAGCGCCTCGATCTGGGACTCGTAGCCCGTTCCGCCGTAGATCGCGGTCGCCTGAGCCTTCTTGAAGTGCGCCAACCGCGCGAACTCCTCGGAGACCTGCTTGGCGAGCTCACGCGTGGGCGCGAGGATGAGGACCTCGACGGTCCCGGGCTCGGGCTCGAGCATCTCCACGATCGGGATGCCGAACGCGGCGGTCTTGCCAGTGCCCGTCTGCGACTGAACGATGAGGTCGATGCCTGCCAGAATCAGCGGAATCGAGTCCTCCTGAACGGGAGTAGGACGGGTGTACTCGATCCTCTCGAGCGCCCGCTGCATCTCATCGCTCAGGTAAAAGTCCTTGAAGGTCTTGTCGGTCGCGTCTGCTTGCATGCCATCGTCGCGTCGTGTCGCGCTCGCTGCGAGCACCCCCGGTGGAGCGGGTCTCTGCGAAGTCGCGTTGGGTGGTGTGGCGCGTCGTCGAATGGCCCACCGTGTACGAGCTCATGACGCGCTGATGTCCTGTCCGCGCGCAGTGCGCGCGCGCCCGTGAGTTCACGCGGGCTTCAAGGTCGCCCGTATGTAACGAAATCAGCGCGAGAGCGCAACACACGACCGCCGGGCCGACCCTAGTCTTCGTCCAGGATGTGCCCGCGGATGCGCCGCAATGTCTCACGCATCTCCTCGTCGAGGTCGGCCAGGTCCGCCTCGGCCTCGGCGACCTGTTCGGGCGACAGCGGACGGTGCGCGCGCCGCGTGAGGTCTCGCCGCGCGCTCCTGTCGATCTTGATGATCTCGTCGCCGAGCCCCTCGGGCAGAGGCTCGAACCGCTCGGCGACCGTCAGCCTCAGCCGCTCGAGCGGCCAGGGGAACAGCCGCGTGATGCGCTCGCGCAGCTCGTCGCTCCGGTAGCTCAGCTCCTGCATCCACGGCGTCGACGACACCTCGATGTGCAGCGTCCCGTCCTTCCACGCCACCGGCCGCGTGCGCCGCGCGAGCTCGTCGCCCACGAGCACCGGCCACGCCGCCTCGAACAGATCCAGGTTCACTCGCCGCGGGTCCGCCTGGCGCGCGCCCTCCTTGAGGATCAACATGATCAGGTCGTCGAGCATCATGGTCCGACCTCCTCGGCCACCAGCCCGCTCGGGTCGTAGGGCGCCTCGAGCTCGATCACCATGTTCACGTCGTCGTGGATCTCGTCGTCTGCCTTGCCCACGTAGGTGATCCCGTAGTCGAACCTCGGCAGCGTGAACTCCGACCTGGCCACCCAGGCGCCCTCGACGCGCGCCACGGTCGCCTCGACCGTGATCCGCCGCGTGACGCCCTTGATCGTCATCGCGCCCACGATCTCGTAGCGCGCGCCGTCCTCGCTGTCCCCGAGCGGGCGCACCGCCATGCTCTTGAACGCCGCCTTCGGGAACCTCTTCACCTCGAGGAAATCGGAGGAGAGCAGGTGCTGGCGCAGCTTGTCGTAGTCCGTGATCAGGCTCGAGACGTCGACCTCGACCTCCACGGCCCGCAGCGTGTCCGCGGCGTCGAAGCTCATGAAGCCGACGCACTGCTCGAACCCGCCCAGGTGCGCGCCCGTCTCCTTGTACCCCTTCCATCGGACGCAGTCCGGGTTCGAGAGCCTGGCCACGTAGTCACTGCGCTCGGGCAGCCTCTCGGCGAGCTCCCGCTCGGCGACCACGACCTCGGCGTCCTTCACCTCGGCCTTGCCCCCCGAGCACCCCACGCTCGCTGCGAACAGAACCCCCGCGCACACCCGACTCGCCCACGATCCTCGTCCACGCATCCTTCACCTCTCGCCTTTCTCCTCATGACCGACTGGCCGCGAGGACGCACAACCTAGCGAAACCATTCGATCCTTTCGAGGGTCGACTGGCGGGAATGAAAAAGGCGTCGAAAAAGGTATTGACACCACGAGGTCAGGATCACTATGTTCCAACTCCCTCGACGAGGGGCCCACATATAGGCGCGTAGCTCAGTGGGAGAGCACTACCCTGACACGGTAGGGGTCGGCGGTTCGATACCGCCCGCGCCTATAAGACGAAACCCCGCAGCAATGCGGGGTTTCGTCGTTTCTTGTCCTGTTGACCGCTTTGCTTGGAGCGCTTCGTATGGCCTGGTGGTCATGTCCGTGAGCCTTTCTAGACAATACTTCGGTTCGTGCCTTCTGGGGGATGTCGTTTTGACACAGGGCGTGGGCCGTCACCTCCGGCTTCAACTCCGTGAGACCTTTGGTCGCGAGGGCTCTCAGCTCGAGTCGCCGCTGCCCGGCGTGCCCAACCAGGTGGCTACGGGGTGCCTCAACGGGCCGAGCCGGAAACGCGTAGGTAAACACCTTCGACAGATCTGAAGCCCGTAGAATAGCCTACAGCTCGTCTGGTCGCTTTTTGTTGCTCTGGCGGCTCCGTTTAATCGTTCGAGGAGAGGACATGGAAGACGAGGATGAGAGTGTTCGAATGGGAGCAGCGGGCCTGAGCGTGACCGAGTCCGGCATGTCCGATCCTCAAGGCCTGGAGTGTCAGGGGGTACTCACCTCTCGCAGTGTCTTCACCCTCGACGACCCCGTCTTCGGGGCTTTGATATACGATCCCGATGCGGAGACCTTCGATGGAGAGGTGACGCTCGACGGCGACCCTGTGGCGGTCTCCATCAACATGGTCGACGCCGGTTCGTTGGTCGTACCCTCGTTGGCCTACGACGGATTCCGCGGCATTCGCGAGAAGATGAAGCGCGCGGAGGCCCTGATTCGTGAGTGGTTCACCGAATCGGACAACGAATGGGCGCTCGACGAAGACGAGCAGCCGTTGGATTCGGGTTACCTCGACGGTCACCTGACGTTGTGTGATCTCTCGTTCGAGGGCGATGGGGATCTCGTGCTCTGGTACGCCATGCTCGGTGAGTTCGATTGTTTGTGGGGCCACTCGCTGCTCGTTACGGTGGAGCGAGATGGAGCGTTCGTGTTCGAAGGCCTGGTGGGTTGAGCTGGAGGAGTGTCTGGGATGCGTCGAGACGATGCGGTGCTCTTCAGCACGGGGCTTACGGCGGCGGAGTCCGTCGAGATCGACCCGAGGGGGTTGTTCTATTCGGCTGAGGTCGTGAGGATCTCGGGGCTCGTCGACTCCGGTGAGCAGGTGGTCAGGCGTGTCGATGGGGTCGACGTGCTCGAGATCGTTCTCGTGGTCTGGAGGCGATGGTGGATGCAGGAGCGCCCGATACGTGTGCTCATCCCACGTCGAGGAACGGTGCAGGACGCACCACCCTTCGAGCCGATGGTCGTCTACACGTTCGATGTGGTGATGAATTTGCCCAAGCGTCGAGCGGTGGCGCTGCGTGTGTGCGAGCCCCCGGCCGACGTGAGCAGTTATCTCGACGAGGTCGCGCAGCGTTCGGTTTCGCTCGCTCGAGACCTCGACCCGGTTCGACCCGGACTCGACGCGGTTGGCTCCTTGGATGAGGTCACGCAACGTCCAGCGGTCGTGGTAGGGGATCCGACCTGGGGGTCGTTCAGGCTCAGCGCGGCGGGCACCTTCTATGTCGGTTCGATAGAGCTCACTGGGGAGGTCGTTCGCTTGCGCTGCGGATTCGACTCATCCGTCGGCGGGGCTCTCGAGCACCGTCTCGAGTTGTTGTCACGTCTGCCAGAGCTCTTGAAGAAGGCGCACGCCTTTCTGTTGGAGTGGCTGTCTGAACCCTATTTGGCGGAGGACCTGGAGTCGCTTCGACCTGTCGAGTGTTTGCGTCGTATCGAGCTCGTCGAGGTCTCCATCGATTTGGACAGCTCAGTCTCCTTCTGGTTTCAAGCAAGAGAGGGGATGTTGGAAGAGCTGTGGGGTGCGTTCGTCATCGACTTCGATGCGGTCGGCGGATCGGATGGGGTCGACTTGTATCAGTGACTACGCGTCGTGGTGGCAATTGGCGTGGTTGAAACCCTTCGCTTCCCCGCGCATTGGGCTGCGAGCCCCCAGCCAAAGACGCCGCAGACCGGCGCCCAAAAGGAGCTCCCAGAATGACGCGAACCTCGATGTATGCCTTGTGCGCGGCCGCCGCGTTGGCGCTGACCGCTTGCCCCGCCAGTGAGAACGAGCCGGAGGCCGACGCTGGCGTGCGTCAGGACACCGGCGGAGGAGGCGGTGGGGGTGAAGACACGGGCGGTGGCTCCACGGACACCGGCGGCGGTGGGAACTGCACCAACGTCGACGTGTACCCGGACCTGGACGGGGACGGGAAGGGCGACGACGCGGCGAAGTCGACGGTGTGCCTGGCCTCGGGTGAGCAGCCCGCCGAGGGGACGGTGAGCGTGGGTGGGGACTGTGACGACTCGGATCCGCTCCAGTTCTCGGGCTCCGAGGGCGTGTGCAACGACTTCGTCGACGACGACTGCGACGACGCCGACGAGGTCTGCCC
>CAJXPN010000310.1 GCA_913058025.1 uncultured Myxococcales bacterium
ACGAGATTTCTGCCTGTCTCGTGGGCTCGGAGATGTGTATAAGAGACAGGCCACCGAGGGGGCCCGCGAGGCGTTCGAGCCTGTCCGCGGGGAGGGTGAGGTCGTGGGGTTCGAGGTCGAGCCTGGCCTCAAGGCGTTGCCGCGCTCGAGGGGGTTGCTCGACTGCCTGGAGCGTCTCCCGGCGAGCTGGCTCGACGTAATCGCAGCGAGCGTGGAGGTGGAGGAGCCCCGCAGAGCGGAGCGCGGGCGCGCGATCGTCGAGCGCCTGGTGCGCGTGGATGTCCTCTCCGAGCTCGTCGCCGCGGAGCTGTCGGTGGAGGCGATGGACCTGGCGCGAGAGCTCGCGGCGCGAGAAGACACGCGCGACGCGTCATGGTGCGTGGACGGCTCTCACGTCGACGACGAGCTCGACTGGTTCACCTTCGACCACGAGGGCGCCCTGGGTCAGCTCCGCCGGTGCGGGCTCGTGTTCGTCGGGGTTGCGGGGGCGCTCGCTGAGCTCGAGCTGGTAGTGCCCGTCGAGCTGCGCAGGCCGCTCCAGCTCGTCTTGAGGTGACCCCCACAGAGAGAGGGCGGTGCGGCACCAGAGGTGCCGCACCGCCCTCTCTCATTTCACCCGGGCCACTGGCGATGAGCGCGGCGTTGCGCGTCGTCATCGACCGGGCCCGATGGTCCTCGCGTCAGCGCGAACGTCGTGGATTGTAGAGGTACTCCGTGAGCTCGCCGTCCTTATAGGTAAGCGACTCGAAGTCGTTCTCCGCGATGACCGTACGCCGGTTCCCATCGCTGAGCTCGTGGGCGCGCTCGAGCGCCTCATCCCTGCTCTCTTCCTCGAACGTCGCGCTGCCGTCTGTGACCTCGTACATGAATTCTCCTGGTGTGTGTTCGTGAAGACGCAGCATACCAGCCGCGTCGTACAGATAATGTATGCACGATACCCAGGTGACATAATAAAAAGTTTCGGGAGGCCCCTCAGCCGCCGGAGTGTCGGGCGCGGAAGTGCTCGACGATGCCCGCGATCTGGACGGGTGAGAGGTCCTCTGGGAGGAGCTCTCGAGGGAGCAGGTAGGTGCGCGATTCGGTGACGAGCGCGACCGCGTGCGCGTCACCGTTCGAGCGCCGTATGCCGACACCCGTGAGCTGGTCCCAGGGGATCGAGACGAGCCCGAAGCGCCAGCCGAGGTGGGGCATGGAGACGCGCTCGGGGTCGAGCGTGAGCGTGAGCGGGAGGTGCGCGCGGGTGAAGCGCCAGCGCGCGAGCGCGGCGATGGCGACCGCGGCGAGCCCGAGGCCGAAGGCGAGCGTGAGGAGCTCGTTCGGGGAGGACAGCTGTGCGCGGCGCGCGGCGAACGTCAGGCAGAACAGCGCGGTCACGCCCGTGACGACGGACGCGAGCAGCTGGCGGCGCGACGGGTCGTCGAGTTCGAGAGACCAGTCGTCGCCCTCGGGGAGCGGGACGCGCCTGGTCTCGGGATGTTCGTGGGGGTCGTTCATCGAAAGGACGCCGCGTGGTGTGAGCGAGTGCCCCCGCCGGGATTCGAACCCGGACTCGAGCGATTTTAAGTCGCTTGCCTCTACCAGTTGGGCTACGGGGGCGTCCTCTGTCAGGACCCTACTGCTAGCACGAACCATCGGCACGGGCACGTCAAACGCGTGGCCTGAATGCGTGGCGTCTGAGCCACACGTGTGGCCAGCGTGTGACATGCCTGGTGTGTCATGATTGCCTCATATGTGGCGGAGGCTGCACGTTATTGGTTGGACAGGTGTGTTTTTTTGCCTCGCGGGTCTGATCGCGTGTTGGATCGTTTCTCGCATTACGATGGGTCCGTAAGACCCAAACGACCACGAAGGTGGTCTCGTAGAACATGGAGATCGAATGATTCAGGCGAAGCAGGCGACGTGGAAGAGGTGGCTCGGCGTGGTCGCGATGGCGACGATGGCGGTGGGTTGCGGCAGCGGCGAGATCGAGCTCGGAGGTGACGCTGTCCTGCTCGCCGAGGGCTCGGCCGACGTGCACCACGGCGACCTGATGTACGTGATGAATCAGGAGGAGCTGGCGAGCCGTCTCGTGGACGGCTACGTCGAGTTCAGGCCCGAGCACGCGTTCGCGGGGGTCCTGCTCCACATCGCGGCGAGCTCTATCGACCGGTTCGAGGTCTCCTATGAGAAGGTGACCGGCGGGTGGTCGGAGTGGAGCCCCGTGGAGGGTCAGACGCCCGAGTCGGAGACGATCGAGGGCACGCTGTCGATCCAGGAGATGGCCTCCGGGTTGAGGGTGAGGTTCGGCGACGCTACCGGCGCGGTCGACTTCGTGCGCGCCGAGTTCCTCCCGGAGATCGGCCCGGAGAACGGCGCGGAGTTCGACGACGAGTGGGACGAGTCGCTCGGAGACGCGGACCTTGACGAGGGCGTCGCCGAGATGGCGCTGCGCCGCGGCGGGCGCTACGTCCCATCGGGCGCGGCCAACAGCGCGTCGCGCTCGCAGTACGTGGCCTACGAGGGCGCGCCGGCGTGGCGCCGCTCGAACTGTGGCGGCTCGCTGCTCTCGGGCACGCGCAGGCTGGGTGATTACCTCAAGGCGAACTTCCCTGGCGCGCGCAGCTACGGCGGCTACTCGTGTCGCCCGAATACGGCGAACACGAGCAAGATGTCGGTCCATGGCACGGGCCGCGCCATCGACGTCTTCGTCCCGCTCGACCGCGGACAGGCCGACAACGACCTGGGCGATCCGATCGCGAACTGGCTCATCGAGAACCAGGAGGCGATCGGCGTGACGTTCATCGTCTGGGACCGCTCCTCGTGGGGCGCGTCGCGCAGCGGCGACGGGCACCGCTCCTACGGCGGCCCGCACCCTCACCACGACCACCTCCACATCGAGATCTCGGCGGCGGCCGCACGTCAGCAGACCCCCTGGTACAGCGGCGGCGGCTCGAGCCCTCCCGACACGGCCGTGAGCTGCTACAGCCGCACGCTCGGGAAGAGCGTCGCCGCAGGTGAGTGCGTGCAGATGAGCTACGACTCCTGCGGCGGAGGGACGTGCAACTGGGCGCAGTGCTCGGATCAGGGCTCCTGGACGTGCACCGACGTGTCGGCGTGTACGGGGACGAACCACGGCCACTCGGCGTGCGCGGCCACACCGACGCCCGACCCCGAGCCTCAGCCCGAGCCCGAGCCTCAGCCGCCCGTGGCGGACAAGGCGTCGTGCACGAGCCGTACGCTCGGCCGCACGGTCGACCACGGCGCGTGCGTGCAGATGAACTACAACTCGTGTGGCGGCGCGGGTACGTGCCAGTGGGCCGCGTGCGACGACGGCGCCTGGATGTGCGTGCCGAAGACGAGCTGCGGCGGCGACACCTTCGGCCACGCCGACTGCGCGCCCAGGCCCAAGGCGTCGTGCTACAGCCGCACGCTCGGGCGCAGCGTCGAGGACGGCGGGAACGTCCAGATGTCGTACACCTCGTGCGGCGGAACGTGCCGCTGGGCCACCTGCGACGACGGCGACTGGGACTGCACCTCGGACATCTCCTCGGGCACGAACTACAACCACAGGTCGTGCAACTGAGCTGAAGGCCGGGCGCCCCTTCGGGGGGCGCCCTCTCGTGGGGCGCGATGAGGCCAGACCGGTACGTGGCGTGCACGAACGAAGAAGGCCTGGCTCCCGAATGGGAGCCAGGCCTTCTCTCTGTGTCGCGTCCGTGGACTCAGCGTCCGGTCGGGATCACTGGTTGATCTCGACGCGCATGAGCTCCGAGCCGAAGCTGACGTAGTCACCATGGAAGAGGCGCTGCTCCTCGCGGATGCGCACGAAGGAGCCGTTCTTGGAGCCGAGGTCGGTGAGGATGACCTGCCCGTTCTTGTAGGTGAAGCGGGCGTGCTGGCGGGAGCTGTGTCGGTCGTCGCCGAAGTTGATGTCGCAGCCCTCGCGGCCGACGAGGACGTCGTTGTTCACCGAGCAATGCGACGAGCCATCGCGCCCGCCACGCAGGACGTGGATGAGGGCGAATTTGAAGTCCTTCGGGGGGCTGATGTACATCAGGGTGCCCTCCTGCATCGGGTACTCACGCCGGAGGCTGAGCATCTCGAGTCGCAGGATCTGCTCACCGATCATGACCTCGTCGCCGTCCTCGAGGACGTGCGGCTGACGCAGCCGCATGAAGGTCCCGTTGAGGGAGCCCTCGTCGCGCACGTAGAGCTGGTTGTCGCGGTAGAGGAAGGTCGCGTGCTTGGGGGACAGGAACGCATCTTCTGGGAAGAGGATCTTGTGCTCCTTGCGACCCGCGACGTGCTTGGTGGCGTTGAGGTGGTAGGAGAGGCCCTCGAGGCCCTCGCCACGGATCAGGATGAGCTTGGCGCGGCCAGGGGCCTGCATCGCGCCGAAGAACATCGTGTCGTTGCGTGTGTCGGCGCCGTCCTCATCGTAGTAGGCGCCGCAGCGGCCGCAGTAATGGTGGCCATCGGGGACGACGGCCTCACACTGTTTGCAGACGCGTGCGGTGGCTGACATAGGGTGGGCTCCTGGAGATGGATGGTGAGCGCGCGCGTCGTTTCGGAGGACGCGCCACATCACGTGGTGGGTGTGAACAGTCGTCAGGGAGCGTAGTGCGCACGGTGTGAATGCGCAAGAAGGGAGGTCTGGACCGACGAGGAGGTTCAGAGGCCGCGGGCGGCTCTGCGCAGGCGAGGGTCCGGGTGGTCGACGTAGGAGGCGAGCGCGTCGGTGGCGCCGAGGACGTGCAGCGCGCGCAGCGCGGCGACGCGAGGCGCGAGATCGGCGGAGCTCGCGAGCGTGGAGAGCTCGCCCGACGCGCTCACGTCACCGCGCGAAGCGAGCGCGCGAGCCGCGGACACGCGCACGGCGCTCGAGGAGTCCGAGAGCGCCGATATGAGCGGCGCGGTCAGCGACGCGTCACGTGAGGCGCCGGCGAGCTCGAGCGCGGCGGCGCGTACGGAGAGCTGGGGATCGGAGATGCCCTTTCGGATGAGCGCGGCGCGCTCGGAGGAGTCCGGCAGGTTCGACGCGGCGAGGAGCGCGGCGACCCGCCTCGAGGTGTCGTCGGAGTCGAGCGCGGACGCGAATAGGCTCAGGTCCGCGGCGTCGCCGAGGACACCGAGCGCGCCGAGCGCGTGGGGGGCGAGCGCGTCGTCGGTGGCGAGCGCGCGGAGCTCCTTGGCGATCGCGCCGATGACGGCGGCGCGGGTGGCGCGCGCGGCGTCGGAGGTCGACGTGTGGAGGCCGAGCCGGAGCGTGCCGCCGGCGTGGCCCAGGTCGGTGACGATCGCGCGCCGGGCGCGCGCGTCGTCGGAGGCGATGGCGCGCCTGGCGGCGGCGGTGAAGACCTGGGGGTGCGACTCGAGGAGGATCGAGGGGTTGGCCAGCGGCATCTTCATCGCGAGCATGGCTCGCTGACGCGCGATCTGCTCGGTGTCGATGGCGCCGCGGCTCGGCTCGATGAGGCGCGACTCACGTGAGAGGGAGGCGGTGATGATCTCCTCGTTGGTGACGACGTCGCGCTGCGTGAGGTGGATCAGGCCGCGGTGCGCGCGGTCGCGCAGCGAGGTGTCGCCCGACCAGTACGCGGTGAGGAGGGCGTCGAGTGCCTCGGGGCCGCCGATGCGGCCCAGGGACCAGGCCGCGACGTCGCTCGCGGGGCCGTTCGCGCGGTTGAGGATGTCGGCGAGCCTCTCGACGGAGCGCGCGTCGCGCAGGAGCCCCAGGGACCAGGCCGCGTTGATGGAGACGTTGTCGTTGTAGCGCCGCAGCGCGGCGGCCTCGAGGGCGCGCTCGAGGCCGGGGAGGGCGGAGGCGTCGCCGATGCGCCCGAGCGAGAGCGCCGCGAGCGCGGACTGCGTGGCGGACTGGCCCGAGTCGAGGACCTCGATGAGCTTGGGGACGGTCTTCTTCGAGCCGGCGCCGCCGAGCGTCCAGGTGGCGAGGTCGCGCACGGTGGGGTTCGACGACTCGAGCGTGCGCTCGATGGGGGTGGC
>CAJXPN010000311.1 GCA_913058025.1 uncultured Myxococcales bacterium
TGTCTCGTGGGCTCGGAGATGTGTATAAGAGACAGGCCTCGAACTGCCCGCCCCCGAGCCCCAGCCCGTGCGCGTGAAAGCCTGTCTCCGTCTTCATGGTCGCCCTCAGAGGATCGGTTTCTGGTAGTCGCCCTCGTTCATGCTGAACCGCACCTCGCCGTAGGCGATCTCGTCGGCGGTCCTGTTCTCCTCGTAGTAGGACCGCCTGAGCCCGGTCAACGCGTCGTGGGTCATCGGCTCGAGCGGGATCAGCGCGCCGTCCTCGACGAGGTAGGTCCTACCGTCCATGAACCGAGCCTCGGCGCTCGAGGACCGCACCACGTAGCCCATCCGCGTCGGGATCCGATCGACGTTCAGGAGCGAGGGTCGGATCGCGTGCGTGTACAGCCGATTGGTCGACAGCGGGATGATGAAGAGCGAGTTCGGGTACAGCGTGACCGCGAACTCCTCCACCAGGCCGGAGCCCTCGGCGGTCGGCTTGAGCTTGAAGTGCAGCCGCGTCAACCCGCTGGTCTTCTTGAAGCACCAGTCATGGGGGTCGACGCCCGAAGGCTCGAGGTGCTCGAACCCCTCCTGGTCGTAGAACGTGCAGAACGCGATCAGGCCGTCCGCGCGCATGTCCTTCGTCTTGTCCGAGTGCGCGCTGATCTTGGCCTTGCGCTCCCGCCCGCGCTCGTCATCGTCCTTCGTGTTCTCGTAGATCTGGGCAAGCACGTGGTTCAGGCTCGTCTCCTGCTCGAAGACCTCGCCCGCGGCCGCGTTGATGGCGTCCATGATCATCCGGTCGGTCTCCCGGAGGTTGTCCGTCGGGCCGGTCAGGTTGCTCGAGCACCTGAGCAACCGAAAGTTCAGCACCTCACGCTCACCGTCCTCGACCTCCCTGGTGACGTCGGTCAGGTAGATCCCGGTCCGCAGCGCCTTCGACTTCTTGGTCGACTCCGTCAGGTCCTGGAACACGTGCTCTGCCTGGATCCTCCCGAAGAGGTTTTCCTCGTCGAAGAACCGCCGGTAGAGCACCCCCACGTCGCGCACGAGCAGCGGGACCTGGCCCACCCCGACCACCTCGACCGGTCGCCCATCGAAGCCCGAGGACAGCTCTCGGATGACGCGGACGCGAGCGTCCGCGTCGGGCAGGAGGCCCACGTCACCACACACGTAGACCCGCTCCGAGTCGACGCGCGACATCTCCTCGACCGAGCGCGCGACCACCCCGCAAAACCCCTCGACCACGCGCTCGAGCTCGGCGCCATACCCACCCACGTCGCCGAGGACGACGAGCAGGTTCGCGGTCTTCGAGATGGTGTTCTCGCTCGACATCATGGCCACGACTCCTGAAACCTCTCATGGAAAGGGCGAACTCGGAAGAGTTCGCCCGCGAACACGCTCGACCGCCTGCCGTCGTCACTCGCCGCAGCGGCCCTCGAAGAAGACGTTGTTCGGCTCGAAGCCGAAGCTCGTGTACAGCCGGATCGCGGCCTCGTTGTTCCACTGGACGTTGAGCGCCACGAGCGAGACGTCCTCGAACAGCTCGTCGAGCAGGCGGCCCGTGCACGCGCCGGCGAGGCCTCGGCCGCGGGCGTCCGGGTGCGTGATCAGGTTCCCGATCACGGCCACGTCGTACTGCGGGCTGATCACGTGCACGCCAGCGATGCTGAGCAGCTCGCCCTCCTCTCCGCGCACGCCGAAGTAGAGCCCCGACTCGAGCTGGTAGGGCTCGAAGAGGTGGTCCGGGTAGTGCGAGTAGAGTGACATGATCTGGGCGGTGTCGCGGTGGCCAAGGCGAACGACGGAGTCCTGAGAAGAGGTCGACCTCTTGAGGTTCTCACGCTTGAGCCCGAGGCGGTGCAGCTTCTGGTACGAGCTCACGTCGAAGACCTCTCGGGCCATCGACATGTTCTCCTCGATCACGTGGAAGAGGAAGCGCGACGGGAACACCGCCTCACACGCCTCCATGAACTCCTTGCGGCGCGCGGCGTCCAGCTCGCCCGCCTCGATGAACACCACCGGGATGCTCAGGCCCGTGTACCAGAGCGCCACCGCGTGCAGCTCTCCGTCCGCGCCGCGGACGCCGTACCAGCGGCAGAATTGATCGTAGAGGGGGTCCAGGTTCCCCAGAAGGTACGCGCTCGCGAGCCGATCCTTCATCAGGTACGCCAGCAGCTCCTCCTGATCCACGAGCTGTTCGATCGCGCCTTCATGCTCGCGCGGTATCTCGACCGCTGCCTGCGGATAAATCACTGACTGAGCCATACTCTGAGCCTCCTCACCGTGAACGCCTCGACGCTCCCGGCCAACATCCACTCACAGAACACCACCTGTCCCCCTCGACATTCCATCGTCGCGGGCGGCTACGCTCTCCATTCACTTCTGCACTCGCTCCAAACTACCACAACGTCAATGGAATGACGATCGCAGCGCTCTTCACGTGTGCTTCACCTTTGAAGTCCAACGCTCTGAATCTCGACACGCTTCACACTTTTTTCCAGCCCTCACGCAACATCGCCTCGACCAACGTCGAGAACCCCCATGTAGACACTCTTCACATGGGGCGCTCACAGCGCGGCGCCCACCACCTCGACGGAGGGCTCCGCGACATGGACTTCAACCCCCTGGCAGGCATACACGAGGCGATAACAGACGCCTCGGACGCCGTCTCCTCATTGCTGCAGGATCCCGTCGGCACCCTCGAGAAGGCCGCCACGGAAGCCCACGGGTTCATCAAGGACGAGCTCCTGGCCGACGGCGGGCTCCTCGACGACGTCATGGACGTCGTCACCTCCGGCAGCTTCGGCTCCATGCTCAACACGGGCCTGGACAAGCTCGGCCTGCCCGACTGGATCGGCGACGTCGCCGGCGGCGCGCTCGACTTCTGCACCGGCAATTACGTCGGCTTCGCCGCCAACGCCCTCGACGCTGCAGAGGACCTCGCGATGGCCTGCGGCGGCGACGAGATCGCCGGCTTCCTCAAGACCGCGAGCTCGGTCACGGGCATGTTCGCCGGCGGCTCCTCGCTCGGTCAGGCTGGCGAGGCGATCGCCGCGGCCACGTCCGTCCTCGAGTCCGGCGCCAGCATGCTCGCCAAGGCGGGCGAGGGCGACTGGCTCGGCGCCGCCGGCGAGGGCTTCGGCATCCTCGCGCAGAGCCAGGGTTGGGGCGGCGAGCTCGGGCTCGACGCCGACACCATCGCCGACATCGCAGAGATCGGCGTGAAGGGCGGCGAGGTCACCTCCTGGATCGACCAGGCGATGACCGATGGGACCTTCGGCCTCGACGACGTCCTCACCTCACCCCTGCTCGACGGCCTCGCCGAGGAGGCCGGGCTGGACCCCGACCTGGTCGGCGTCGTCAAGACGTTCGGCGCCAGGGGCGCCGACGTCGACGCGCTCTTCGAGATGCTCACCGACTACGCGGGCTCCGAACTCACCGGCGCCGGCCTCGAGCTCCTCGAGGACCAGCTCGTCAGCCTCGAGGCAGACCCGGAGCTCACGAAGCTCGCGATGTCACTGCTCTCCCAGGACGTGAACCCCCAGGAGGTCGACCTGAAGTCGATCCTCTCCCGCAACATCCGCATGTGAACCGCTGCGCAACCTCCTCACAGACAAAGAGCACACCATGACCGAGTCCTCCCCTGCCCTGCTCGCCGATCAGCTCGAGCGCGCCGCCGTCACGCGCTACGCGCGCGGTGACCTGGACGGCGCCGCGCGCCGCCTCGAGGTCCTGCTCGAGATGCAACCCGAGCGCGCCGAGGTCTGGACGCTGTTGGGCGTCTGCCACCGCCGACAGCGCCAGCGCAACCAGGCCCTGCGCGCGTTCCGGCGCGCCGTCCAGGCCGACCCCGACGACATGCACGCCCTCCTCCAGCTCGGCGAGATGCTCTGCTCGTCGTCCAGGCCCGTCGAGGGCATCCCGCTGCTGCGCGCCGTCTTCGAGAAGACCCGCGTCGAGGGTAAGGCACCGGAGGCCCAGCCCGAGCTCGCTCGCCGCGCCGGCGCCACGCTCGAGGCCATCCAGATGACCCTGCGCAAGTGGGCCGACACCCAACGCGAGGGCGCCCCCTCCTGAGCCCACGAAACGAATCGCGCCCGCGCCGTGTTACACCCACGCTGCGCCGCGACGCTCGTGCGTCTACGCGCATCCGGTGTTATGGTTGTGGCGCGCAACAAACACCCGCGGACGCCTATGGACACGTCGCCAGCCAGGCATGTGTCCGCCGCGTACACGACCTCGCGCCACGCATGGAGCCAGAACCACCATGGCACGGCGGGCTCAAAACGTAGGTCCTTACGAGGCGCTCGAGCTCATAGGCCTGGGCGGCGGCGCGCGCGTCTGGAGCGCGCGCCACCGCGACGGCGGACCGCTCGTCGCGCTCAAGCTCCTCGCTGCGCCAGCCGCCCACGCCGTGCGCGAAGCCCACGCCGTGCGCGCGCTCGATCACCCGAACATCGTCGCGCTGCTCGACATCGGAATCTCACCCCACGACCTCGACCCCGAGATCGCCGCGCCCGGCTCGCCCTACCTCGTCATGGAGCTCGCAAGCGGCGGCTCGCTCGCGCAGCTTCGCCACTCGCTCCCCTGGCCTCAGATCCGCGACCTGCTCCTGACCACGCTCGAGGCGCTCGCGCATGCCCACGCGCGCGGCGTCACGCACCTCGACCTCAAGCCTGGCAACGTCCTCCTCCGCTCGCCTGGCTCGCTCTGGCGTGACGCGATGCTCGCCGACTTCGGCCTCGCCCGCGTCGCCCACGCACCAGACACCTCGCAGCCACGCTTCGCGGGGACCCCCGCGTTCATGGCCCCCGAGCAGATCCGCGACGACAGGCGCCGCATAGGCCCATGGACCGACCTCTACAGCCTGGGCTGCCTCGCCTGGCACCTGCTGTGCGGCCACGCCCCCTTTCAGCGTGAGGACGTCGACGGGGTCCTGCGCGCCCAGTTGAGCGCGTCCCTGCCGCCGCTCACGCCGCTCGTCTCCGCGCCCGACGGGCTCAAGGGGTGGCTCGACACGCTGCTCGCGAAGGACCCCGGCGCGCGCTTCTCCTTCGCCGCCGAGGCTGCCCGGGCGCTCCACTCCATGGACTCCTTCTCCGGCGCCAGCGTCTCACTGCGACACTGGGGTGAGCGGCCCTCACCGCGGCGCGAGCTGCTCGCGCACCCACACCTCGGGCCACTGCTCTTCGAGGCGCGTGACCACCCCTTCGCCGGACGCCGCGAGCTCAGGCTCGCCGTCGAAGAGCTCCTCATCGGCGTGCGCGCTGGCGCGTCGCACGTCCTCTCGATCGAGGGGCGCGCGGGCGTCGGGAAGTCGCGCGCAGCGCGATGGGTCACCGAACGCGCGCACGAGCTCGGACACGCGCGCGTCATCTCATGCTCCTCGGATGAACCCCTGCGCGAGCTCACGCTCCAGCTCCTGCGCGCCGAAGGCCCCGCCATCGCCAGGCGACGCGCGCTGCGCCTCGCGTCCACCGAGGGGCGCGCGGTCGCCGACGCCGACGCCGACTCCGTCGAGGCCCTCACGCTCGGCGCGCGCGGTGACCGCGCCCTCGAGGCGCTCTGCCGAACCCTCGCGCGCGCCTCGCGCTCCCACCCTGTCCTCGTCTGGTTCGACGGCCCGCTCGACGCGCACACCTCACGATGGATCGGCATGATGGCCGAGCACGCACCGCACGCGCGCTCGCTCATCCTCCTCTCACCGCCAACCCACTGCCACGAAGCGGACACCACGATCACGCTCTCGACGCTCGACCCGCTCGAGCACGCCGCGCTCATCAACGCGCTCCTCCCACTCTCACCGCCCACGCGCCGCGCGCTCGAGCGCGCGACGCGCGGACACCCTCGCGCCACCATCGAGACGCTGCGGTGCTGGGTGAGCGGCGCGCACCTGCGCGCCTCACCCACAGGCTGGAGCCTCACACACGAGCAGCCCACGCCGACCGCGTACGCGAACTCGTGCGCGGAGCGCGTGAGCGCGTCGCTCCCGGAC
>CAJXPN010000312.1 GCA_913058025.1 uncultured Myxococcales bacterium
GCAGCGTCAGATGTGTATAAGAGACAGACTCCGTGGGAGGGTTCGACGCGGCCGCGCTGCTCGCCACGCTCGAGTCGCACGCCGACTTCGACGTCCGCGCGCACGACGGGGAGGTCGGCGACGGGACCGGGATCCTCGCCGAGCTCGGCGTGTTGGGTCAGGAGACGCCCAGCTTCGCGCTGCTCGTGCCCGGGGATGCCACCGCGAAGATCGTGAGGTTCGTCGGCGGGACGGCCTCGGACGTCTTCGACGAGGAGACCCCCGACGAGGTCCGCGCGCTCGACGTCGCCGTGCTCCACGAGGGGATCTTCGATCGGCTCGTGGGCGTGGACAAGGCTGCCCAGGAGGCCAAGACGAACCTGCGCTACAAGAAGAAGCTGCCGGAGGCGATCGATGAGTGGTCGGCCGAGGGCGTCCAGCTCGTGGTGTTGATGAACCCGACGCCGGTCGAGCAGGTCGACAAGGTCTGTCGCTCGGGCGGGAAGATGCCGCAGAAGTCGACCTACTTCTTCCCGAAGATCCTGAGCGGGCTGGTCGTCGGCGCGCTCTGAGCGGCGCGCCGTGAGGGCTCCTGGAGCGCTCAGCGCTCCAGGAGCTGCTCGATGTCGCGGACCTTGGAGATCGTGGTCGCGTCGTTCTCCTTGAGCAGGCGCTCGAGCTTGCGGCAGGCGGCGAGCACGGTCGTGTGGTCCTTGCCGCCGAACTTGCGCCCGAGCTCCGGGTAGGAGTGGTCGGTGTGCTTGCGGGAGAGGAACATCGCGAGCTGCCTGGGCTCGCTGATGGCGCGCGTGCGCCGCGAGCCCTTGATGTCGGCGCTGGTGATCCCGAACTTCTCGGAGACGAGCGCGATGATGCGGTCGACGGTGATCTGCCGGCTCTGGTCGAAGTTCATGCGAGTGAGGTACTCGCGCGCCATCTCGATGGTGATGGGGGTGCGCATGAACTCGGCCTGAGCGCCGAGCCGTACGAGCGTGCCTTCGAGCTCGCGGACGTTCGAGCGCACGGAGATGGCGAGCAGGAGGCCGACGTCGTCGGCGAGGTCGATGCCGTCGGTCTCGGCCTTCTTCTTCAGGATCGCCAGGCGGGTCTCCATCTCGGGGGGCTGGACGTCGGCGATCAGGCCCCATGAGAAGCGCGAGCGCAGGCGCTCCTCGACGCCGGGGAGCTCCTTGGGGGACTTGTCCGAGGTCATCACGATCTGTTTACCGCTGTGGTAGAGCGCGTTGAACGTGTGGAAGAACTCCTCCTGTGTGGAGTCCTTGCCGCCGATGAACTGGATGTCGTCGATGAGGATGACGTCGCACTTGTCGCGGAAGTGGTCGCGGAAGGAGTTCATGTCCTTCTGGCGCAGGCTCGTGATGAGCTGGTTCATGAACTCTTCGGACGAGAGCGTGACAATGCGCGCGTCGGGGCGCTTGCGTAGGATCTCGATGCCCACGGCGTGGAGGAGGTGGGTCTTGCCGAGCCCGACGCCGCCGAAGATGAAGAGCGGGTTGTAGTTCTTGCCAGGGTTGCGCGCGATGGAGACGCACGCGGCGTGGGTGAACTGGTTGGACGGGCCGACGACGAACTCGTCGAAGGTGTAGCGGGGGTTGAGGCCGGCGTCGAAGACGAGCTGGTTGAAGTCGATGGGGCGAGCGGGGACGGACTCGTCCTCCTCGGAGCCCTCGGGCGCGAACATGTCGCCCTGGGCGTCGGCGCGCTGGATCCCACGCGGGGGCTGGGGGCCGGGGGTGTCGCCGAGCGGCTCGTCGGCGCCCGAGTAGGCGCCGCGGATCCCGATCACCACGCCGATCGGCTTGCCCGAGACCGAGCGGAGCGACTCCTCGATGAGGTCGAGGTAGTTCTCCTCGATCCAGGCCTTGAAGAACTCGTCCGCGACCTCGAGGTGCGCCGTGGTGGCGTCCTGGTGGTGGAAGTTGATGTTCTTGAACCAGGACTCGAAGTTGTGCGCGCTGACCTTGGTCTCGAGGTCACCCAGCGCGGCTTGCCATAGGTCTGTCATGGTCGATGCGGTCGGTGTCGCAGGTGTCTTCTGAGGCGGGCGAGGGGGGGCGAGCCCGAGGGGTCGAGGTCGAGCCTCCCGTCGCTCGTGGCGAGGTGGCTCGTGGGCGTTCGAGTAAGCACGTGACCCAAGCTAAACCCGGACGCCCCGGTCTGACAAGTGGCCTGTGGAAAAACTATTTCTGGCCACGTATCGGGTTATGTAAGTGCTTGTATGTACTTTTCTTTGTGTCGGTGTTTTCGTTGGTGGCTCGACCCCGGCGAGGCGCTGGTGGGGGCGGCGCACGTCGATGAAATGAATCATGAGTCATGCGACGTTGAGGTGTCTGAGATCACGAGGAGATCAGCCCATGTCAGAAGAAGAACGAGGTGAGGGAGGGGAGGGCGCGGCCCCGGAGCGATCGCTGTTGGCGATCGACCTGGGGTTGCGCCTGGGCTTCGCGCGCTACGACGCGCGCGGCAGGCTCCTGGGGTACCGATCGCAGCACTACGGCTCGAGGGCCAAGCTCAAGGGGGCGGTGTTCGGGATCCTGGCGGAGTCGCCGGGGCTCGAGGCGTTGATCCTGGAGGGCGACAAGAACCTCGGGGGGCTGTTCGCGAGGTTGGCGCGCAAGCGCGGCGCGGAGGTGATCTGGACGGACGCGCGCCAGTGGCGTGAGGCGCTGATGCCGTCGAGGGATCGGCGCAGCGGGGCAGACGCCAAGCAGTCAGCGGACGGGTTGGCGAGGTCGGTGATCGAGTGGTCTGGCGCGCCGCGGCCGACGTCGCTGCGCCACGACGCCGCCGAGGCGATCCTGATCGGCCTGTGGGGCGCGCACCGCGTGGGTTGGCTCGACGAGCTGCCCGAGTTTGGGGCCGGCGCGTGAGGCCGAGACGGCCGTGACGTACTTGACGCCCTCGGTGCGCCGTGTTTATATGCCACGCTCCGCGCCGATCCGTTTTGAATGCGGAGGCGTAAGTGGATGAAATAAGTACAGAATCGAACGCTCGAGGAGAATACAATGTCCAAGCGCACTTACCAGCCGTCGCGTATCAAGCGCGCCCGTTCGCATGGCTTCCGCAACCGCATGAAGACCCGCAGCGGTCGCGATGTCATCAGCCGTCGCCGTGGCAAGGGCCGCAAGCTCGTCTCGGTCAAGAAGCACGGCAAGCCTTCCTGACCTCCGGACGCGAAGAGCCGCGCGCGTGGCGCTCGCCTCCTCGGCATCGATGGAGGAGGGCGCCGCTTTTTTTTGTCGGCTCCATACGCACCCCGGAGGGTCTCCGTGAGCGGGAATGAGGGCGATGAGGCCCGCGTCGAGGGTCCCCAAAACGGGGACGCGAGACTACGCAAGGTTGAACGTCTGCTGGAGCGTGCGCAGTTTAGGCGCACTCAACGCCGTGGCAGACGCCACGGCGGCGAGGCTCTGGTGGTCTACGCCAAGCCGAACGGGTTGGAGTGGTCTCGTATAGGGATCACGACGAGCCGTAAGGTCGGCAACGCCGTGAGGCGTAACCGCTGGAGGCGCCTGCTGCGTGAGGCGTTCAGACAGAACAAGGCCGCGCTACCGCGTGGCCATGATTTCGTCGTGATCGTGCAGCCCAATCAGCTCCCGCCGACGCTCGATGAGGTGACCGGCGAGCTCATCAAGCTCGCCGAGCACGCCACGCGCCGACGCGGAAAGCGGAGGTCCTGAAGCGGATGTGCGAGCATGAACACGAGCAGGCCGACCCCCATGAGCCCTCCGACGCGCCGCTGGCGCGTCGGGAGCCTCAGGGTGTGGGCCGACGCATCGGCGTCGGGCTCGTGCGGTTCTACCAACGCTACATCTCTCCGCTCACTCCCCCTGCATGCCGCTACCAGCCCACGTGCTCGTCGTACACCCTCGTGGCGATCGAGCGGTACGGGCTCGTGCGCGGTTCGTGGATGGGGGCGCGGCGCATCGCGCGCTGCCACCCGTTCCATCCTGGCGGCTACGACCCAGTGCCGTGACGTCACACGCGCCGCGACCAAGAAGAGAACGCGACCATGAATGAGCAAAAACGATTTCTCCTGGCGATGGTCCTCAGTGGGGCCATCCTGATCGTCTGGCAGATGTTCTTCGCGCCGCCGGTGCCCGACCCGGCAGCGGCTGGCGGAGAGCTGGTCATGAAGAGCGAGGCCAGCACGACGAACCAGGCAGGCGCGACCACCGGCGGCACCGACGCCGGCGCGACGCCGACCGTTGCCGACACGACCAAGGTCGCGCCGGTGGCCTCCAAGGTCGTCGCGCCTCGCGCCGACACGCTCTCGACGACCGAGCTCGACGTCACGCTCTCGAACCAGGGCGCGCGCGTCACTGGCTTCGAGATCAAGTCACCCGAGCAGTACCAGGCCGCGGGCAACCTGCTCGGAGCGATCCCCGCAGACTCGAAGCACTTCCCCTTCGCGATATCCTTCGACCAGGGCACCATCACGGTCCCGGCCGACGCGGCCTACGAGGTCGTCTCGCCCAAGGCCGGCGGCGAGCCCACCGATCGCGTGGTCTACCGCTGGGTCGACGCGGGTGGGCGAGTGCAGGTCGAGAAGACCTTCACCGCGGTCAAGGACGAGCCGAACACGGTGCGGCTCGAGGTCGCGGTCACGAACCTGACCGATCAGCCGGCGATGGGCCGCCCGCACCTCGAGATCACGGGCTACGCCGACCCCACGCAGGAGAAGTCGTTCCTCGACTTCCGACCCGACGAGCTCGAGGGAGTCTGTCGGATCGATGGGGACACCGAGCGTCAGCTCCACTCCGGCCTCAAGGGCGAGCCCGCCGAGACGTACGGCTCCAAGGAGCAGCCCGTGGTGTGGGGTGGCGTGGACACGCGCTACTTCCTCTGGGCCGCTATCCCCGAGAGCTCCAAGCCCGAGAGCTGCGTGCTCAAGGTCGTCTCGGACGACTACATGTCCGCGGACCTCGTCTGGGCGCCGGTCACGATCGCGCCCAAGACGACCTACAACATGTCCCACCAGCTCTACCTGGGTCAGAAGGACCTCGACGTCTTCGGTCAGATCGGCCACGAGCTCAACGAGTCGGTCGACTACGGCCTTCTCACGATCCTGGCGCGTCCGCTTCGCTGGTTGCTCAACCTGTTCCACACGTGGCTGGGGAACTGGGGCTTCGCGATCATCCTGTTGACGCTGCTCATCAAGATCGTGACGTGGCCCGTCCTCGGGAAGACGTACGAGAACTCGGAGAAGATGAAGGAGCTCCAGCCTCAGCTCGACGCGCTCCGTTCGAAGTACGAGAACGACCAGCAGCGCCTGGGTGAGGAGACGATGAAGCTCTTCTCCGAGAACAAGTTCAACCCGCTGGGCGGCTGCCTGCCGATGCTCCTCCAGATGCCGATCCTGTACGGCCTGTTCGTCATGATCAACAACTCGGTGGAGCTGTATCAGGCCGACTTCCTCTTCTGGTACACGGACCTCTCGGCGCCCGATCCCTACTTCGTGCTCCCGCTCATCATGGGCGCGGTGATGTTCCTCCAGCAGAAGTGGATGACGCCGGCGAGCACGGGCGCGTCGAACCAGCAGATGCAGACCGTTATGAAGATCATGCCCGTGATGTTCACGGCGTTCATGCTCTTCCTGCCCAGCGGCCTGGTGCTCTACTACTGCCTGAACCTGCTCCTGGGCGTCTTCCAGCAATACCTCATCCGCAGGAAGTACGCGGCCAAGCGCGCCGCGGCCTGACATCGCGGGGGCGCCCGGCGCCCTCACCTGGCATCTCCACTCGGGCGCCCGAGCCGCCGTGACGCCGATCGGCGTTGCGGCGCCTTCGGGCGCTCGTGTATGGTGCGGCGTCCGCGCGCGCGAAAATTCGCGAACCCCGCGCCACAGATACACTCCATACGCACGAGCGACCCATGGCCACACGGCGCAAGAAGAACGACGAGTCCACCGAGGAAACGGCCGAGGCCAAGAAGGCAGCGCCGCGCCGTCGCCGCGCGCCCAAGAAGGCCTGTCT
>CAJXPN010000313.1 GCA_913058025.1 uncultured Myxococcales bacterium
GATCTACACAGAGTAGATCGTCGGCAGCGTCAGATGTGTATAAGAGACAGCCAGCGAGACGCGCTCGCCGTAGGCGTACGCCAGCTGGCTCGAGATGCTCAGGGTGTTGCCTTGCAACGACATGTCGGACGCGCTGACCAGTGAGCCGCGGCTGCCCAGGGCCTTCCTGTCGCCGTACACGAACACCTTGCCGACGAGGTCGTCGAGGGTCACAGGCTCGTCGAAGTCGACCTCGATCCTCGGGAAGGCGTCGGCGTCCACCGCCTCGGGCTCGGGCCGGACCGCGAGGACGTCGAGGCGAGCGATCACGTCGATCGTGACGGTCACGGGGCCGACCGAGCCGCCGGTCTGCTCGGTGGCCTGGTAGGTGAACGTGTCGGGGCCGAACGAGTCCTCGACGGGGACGTACACGAACCCGCCGTCGGCATCGAGGGCGAGCGTGCCGGAGGTGGGCGGATCGACGACCGTGGCGCCGAAGATCCCGACGCCGAAGTCGTTGACGATCACGCCGTCGTCGGCGGAGACGACCAGCGTCATATCCTCCTGGACCTCGTAGCTGTCAGGTGCGCCGCGCGCGGGCGTGCGCTCGAACGCGCCCATGTCGCAGACGCCGCCAAGGTTGCGCAGCTCGCCGCGCTGGTCGGTGTCCGGGCACGGCCCCGTGGCGGCGTCCTCGGCGGGGCTGCCGACGAGGAACGCTCGCGTCGCCGTGGGACCGCCGTTGCGCGCGATCGGCAGGAGCAGCGGGTCCGCGGTGGTGAACCCGTTCAGGTCGGCGGCGCACGAGCCGTCGCTGTCCAGGCTCTGACCGAAGCTGGACATGTTCGGCAGCTCCGTCGAGAGGAACTCGTCGCAGTCGTCGCCGACGTTGGAGACCACCAGTGAGTCACGCAACGTCACCTCGACCACGAGCCCCGTGTCGGAGGGTTTCGTGCCGCTCGCGCCGCTCGCGAAGACGCCGCCGCCGGTCCCGTTCGATCCCAGCACCTCGTTGTCGGCGATCGTGGAGTTGGTGATCGTCGTCGTGGCCTTGCCGAGCTTGCTCGAGCCCGTGTAGACGCCGCCGCCGCGGGTGGGCAGCGAGACCATCGAGGTGCCGCCTCCAGCCGCGATGCACAGGTCGAACTGGAGCTGGTTCGACTCGGCGAGCAACACCTCCGCGGCGAGGTTGAGCCCGTCGAAGAACCCTGTCGCCACGCGGCACAGCGCCTGGGTGTTCTCCGAGGGGTCCTCGCAGGCGTCGCCGATGTCGAACCCCTCGGGCACGCACGACGCGGGATCGAACGGCAGGTCGAGCACGACCAGGCCCTCGAGCTTGTTGTTGCTGACCGTCACGTTCTCGAGCGTGACGTTCGTGGTGTCCCAGAGCAGCGCGTTGACCTGACCGATCTTTCGGAACGAGGCCTTGCTGTCGTTGTAGATCCCGCCTCCCCTGACGCGGCCCGTCGCCGAGTTGTTCGAGATCACGCTGCGTCGGAACGTCGCGCTCGCCCCGAGCTCGTTGCGCAGGCCGATGCCCGCCGCCACCTTGCCCGTCGCGCGGTTGTCGGACACGCTGCTGTCTTCCACCGTCAGCGAGCCCATGTGCGAGTTGGCGATTCCCGCGCCGCCACCCGCGATGTTGCGCTCGACCGTGGAGTCGAAGAGGCGCATCACGCCGCCAGCGTTCATGACGCCGCCGCCACGCGTGCGGAAGCGGGCTGACACGGTGTTGTCGTCGAAGTTGCTGCCGCGGGCTTCGAGCGCGCCAGCGAGCAGGAACACGCCGCCGCCGCCCGCCATCGCGGTCTGGGACTGGGCGTCGTTGTACGAGATGTCGGTGTCGACGATCATGACGAGGCTGACGGCCGCGGAGAGGCCGCCGCCGAGCCCGCCGATGCGAGCCTCGGTGCGGTTGAAGCGGATCCGTGAGCCCTCGATGGCCACGATCCCGGCGTCCGAGTGGATGCCGCCTCCGTAGGCGCTCAGGAGCGCCGCCCCGCCCGCGACGTTGTTCTCGATCACGCTGTCGGTCACGACGAGGATCGTGCCGTTCAGGCTCAGGAGCGCTCCGGTCGAGCGATCCGACGGCGCGCCGGAGTCGAGCTGCGCGCCCAGGCTCCCCGTCGAGCTGTCTCCGATGAGCAACGAGAAGGCCGCCGCCACCTGGTCACCGACCGCCTCCGCGGCGTCGACGATCGCGTCGACGCTCTCCGTGGTCAGCTTGAGCGCGAGGTCGGGAGGCGCGAGGTCCCTCAGCGCCTGGTAGGCGCTCTGCAACTTCGCCGTGACGTCCTGTGGGTTGAGCACGAACGCCGCGCCCACCGAGAGCCCGCTGCTCGCGATGCCCCCGCCGTTGAGCCTCGCCGAGTTGTTCCTCACCGTGCTCTCGATGACCAACAGCGCGCCGCTCCCTCGGTTGAGGATGCCGCCGCCCTCGCCTCGGAAGTCGGTCGCGTGGTTGTTCTCGATGACGCAGCGCTCGATCGTCAGGCGGCTGCTGTCGTTGAGCACCCCGCCACCGCTCGGCGCGACGCCGTCGCGCACGGTCAGATCGCGCAGCGTCACCGTCACGCCGGGCTCGACGGTGACCACGCTCGAGCCGATGGGGCTGCCCGAAATCGAACCAGACAGAGCCGTCCTGCTCGCGCCCCGTCCACGAAGCTCCACGTCACGGTCGATGACGATGGTTTCTTCGTAGACCGGGCTCGACAGGTCGATCGTGTCGCACGCGCTGTCGTCCAACGCGTCCTGTACCGTGTCGTGGTCTCCAGGGACGTTGCAGAAGCTCGCCCAGGCTGCGCTCGGGAGGCTGAGTACCGCGGCGAGCGACAGCACCGCCGCGACCGTTCGGCCCATGGAGGAGCGTCGGCTGTACGAAGAGGGCGTCGCTGGAGTGCGCGCGATGGTCGTGATCATTGTTTCGATCCGGAGGGCACAGGGGCTGTGCCTGTAGTGTGTATCATTCGAAGTTACGAATCGTAAGGTCTCGTGCTTGCTCGAGAAAGAGGCCGTGACGCGACCACCGTCGAGACGGTTCGTCTCGCGGTACTCTCGATCCTCCCCACTATCATACTTCTGCCCCGAGTCGATCGCCCGCGACGTCCTTTGACACGTATCTCATAACTGGTCATCAGACGATGTGGTCGAAATCGACCACAATCGTGCGCGGAGCTCGCGCCCGAACGGGCGCGCGACGTCGCACGGAGCGCTCAGGTCATGCGACGTCGCGCGCGGCGCACCATCCCGAGGAGCACCAGCGCGAACGCGCCGAGAGGTCCGAGAGGTCCGGGCGCCGGCGCCGAGTTGCCCACGCTCACGCACCCCTCGTCTGCGCTCTGACCAGATCCTCGCGGCGCGGACGCACCCGCGTCCGATCCCCCGGAGCCCGTCCCCGAGCCCGCGTCGACGACAGGATCCACGCCCGCGTCCAGGTCACCCACGGGCGGGTCACCTTCCTCGAGGAAGTCGCCCTGGTCTCCGTCATTCACCTGAACGGGCGCCGGCGGCGGCTGGAGGCCGTCGACGTGCTTCCAGACGCCCACGATGTCCACGATGACGTGGGCGCGGCTCGACGCGAACACGCACAGCTCGCCGTTCATCCCCACGCTCGAGAGCGCGTGCGACGCCACGGCCTCATCAGGCGGGAAGTTCACGCTCGAGGTCGCGGGCACCGATCCGCCGCAGGGGTACGCGGCGAGGAAGCCCGGGTTGCTCGCGCCCACGGCGGTCACGTTCGCGGCGACCGCCCAGACGCCGTCAGGCATGCCGGCGAGGTCCTGGATCGGCAGCTCGATCGTCTGCCGCGCGGCCAGCCTGTTCTTGTAGAGGCCGGACTCGCTCCTCGTGTCCAGCAGGCGCCTTGGAATCAGCGGCTGGTAGGACAGCGGCCCGTCGGGGGTGACGTAGCCGGTGACGTCGACGACGAGGTGGACCTCCTCGGTGCTCCACACGCACAGCTCGCGGCCAGACGACAGGCCGGAGAGCACGGTGTTCGCGGTCACGGTCTGCCCAGGGTAGTTGACGTTGCTCGTGATGGGGCGATCGGTGCCGCACGGGAACGCGGTGAGGAAGCCAGGGTTGTCCGTGGTGTTGATGACGGCGAGCATGGCCGCCACGCCGGTGGCCTCGGCCGGCGCGCGCAGGTCGAGCGGGGTGACGGTCTCGGCTGGGATGGGCGTCTCGTTCGAGCGCGTGTCGACCACGCGCTGCGGGTGTGAGGCGGTGAGCCCCGAGCCCGTCGGGGCGAAGTAGGCGGTCATGTCGACGACGGCGTTCACGTCGCGCAGCGAGTCCAGGGCGATCCGGTTGTCGGAGTTCATTCCGGTCGGGATCGCGTTCGATCGGACCTTCTCAGGCTGGTAGTTCAGGCTCGAGGTCCCCGGCGCGCTCACGCCCGCGGGGTAGAGGGTCATGAAGCCAGGTTCGGCGGGTTGGATCGCGGCGACGTTGAGCCACACGGAGCTCGCGGCGTCGGGGACGCCCGAGACCTCGAGCGTGTTCACGCCGGCCTGGAGCGGCCCCGCCATGGAGCCGTCTGCGCGGCGTATCGCCGGGGAGGCGCCGCGCGTGTCCGCCAGGCGCACCGGGTCGACGAAGTTGATCCGCCCCGGCGCGACCTGCGCCGCCACGCTCGGGAGGCTCGCCGAGCCGTTCCGCTCGGCCATGGCCGGCTCGGGAGGCGGCGGCTGGGTGCACTGGGGCGGGTTGCCCGGGGTGCACGTGGCGCCGTAGTAGGCGCAGTCGCCAGACGAGCAGTCGGCCTGGATGATCCGCGTCCCCTCACACCGCGCCGCGCAGTTGCCGTTGTGGGCGCCCGAGGTAAAGAAGGGCGTCTGCATCGCCGCGCCCGCGTGCGACAGCTCGATGTGCAGGTGGTCGATGTGGGGCGACGACGCCGAGCTCAGGAGCCCGTAGCCACGCTCGCCGTTCCAGAACGCCTTGTCCCAGATGACGCGCTGGATGCCGATGAACTCTGCGTTCTCGACGAGCCAGTTCGCGATCGGGTCGCCCAACCCGTTGTTCGCGTCCCTCGAATCCAGCGGGACCATGAGGTCGATGGCGCGCCCGACCGCGTGCACCGAGAGCATCGGGACGCTGGTGCGCGCGCTGTTCTGGCGGCAGCAATACAGGCCACCCGAGCGCGTGCCCTGGAAGCGCTGGAGCAGGTACTGGTTGAGCGCGCGCGTGCCCGCGTGGGCCTGGGCGCATTCGGGGTGGCTGCACGAGCAGTTGAAGGCGTTGGAGCTGCTGCACGAACCACGCGGCGAGACCGCCGGAGGGTTGACCACCGGGACGTACTGCGTGGCCGCCTTGGACGCCGTCGCCGCGGGCATGACCCACGCGCCCGGGACGCGCAGCCCCGAGGTCGCGGTCCGCGCGTCCGGGGCAGGCTCGTCGAGCGCCTGAGAGCAACTCGAGAGCCCGAAGACGAGGAGGGTGAGTGTCGAGGACAGCGCGCGTAGACGCATTTCGGGCTCCTTGGCCTCCTCGGAGGGGCCTTCAGTGGTGTTCGTGTCCGTCGACGGGCAAGGTGACGTGGGGCGTCGCCTCGTCTGTCGCGTAGGTCGCGTCGTGACGATGTCACTGATCGTACAGCACACGCGCCGCCTGGGTCATTGGCGTTCACGCCGCTCGCGGCCAGGACCCGTCGTGGCGAGGAGCCGCCAGATCCGACAGGAGCCCGCGGAGGGTCGAGCCTGACCGTGTGGCGTCATGTGAGGGCCGGTTGGCGCGATGTGCATGTGCCGTCGCGTGGCATACATCCTAACCTGGGTCTGGAGAACCTGAACGGCCCCTGGCGAGCTGCCCTTGCGAGCTCCAGCGGCGTGAGGGTCTCTGGACACAGCCCGGACGGGCCCGGTCGAGAAGGAGGTGCGGTCATGGGTGATATGGTCTTCGTGGACAAGAACTGGCGGATCTTGTGGAAGGACATGGGCTGTCTCTTATACACATCTCCGAGCCCACGAGACAGGCAGAAA
>CAJXPN010000314.1 GCA_913058025.1 uncultured Myxococcales bacterium
CAGAGTAGATCGTCGGCAGCGTCAGATGTGTATAAGAGACAGGCCCACACACCACTTCGGCGTCGTTCGGAAGGTAACTCGTCATGAGTTCCTCTCACGCCCTCGCTACCTCCTCTCACTCGTGAGGCTGGGTAGCAAAGGGTAAGCGCGGTGAACCGGAACGTGTCCAGTATAGGTTTTTGCGAAAACACCACAGGAACTGAGGAAGTGCCCTGATGAACGACATCTCGAGGACTGGCCGCGCGTTTGTGTGTGGCGTAGCAGCGATCACCGCAATTTGCGCCACCTCCACCGAGGCCGCCGCCCAGGCTCCTGACAAGGAGTTCACGATCGCGATCGGTGAGACCCTCACGTTCAGCGGCAACAACGTCCGCAGCATCACCGTGGGTCTGCCCGAGGTCGCCTCCGTGAAGACCACGGAGGGCGATCGTCAGGTGCTCGTGACCGGGCTTGCCCCGGGCGTGACCACGCTGAACTTCTACGCGAAGGAGGGGCAGAAGACGTTCCTCGTGCGCGTCGTGCCGGTCAACCCGATCTCACTCGCCACCGAGGTCCGTGAGATCCTGGGTGACCGCTCGGGCGTCGACGTCCGCGTGGTCAAGGGGCGAGTGCTTCTCGAGGGCGAGGTCGCCAGCGATACGTTCAAGCGCCGCATCGAGAAGATGGTAGAGATCTACCCCGCGCAGGTCCTCAACTTCACGACCTTCCGCGAGTCGTTCGTCGAGGGCGCGAAGATGGTCGCCGTCGACATCGACTTCATCCAGATCGCGCAGACGAACCGTGACCAACTCGGCGTGCGTTGGGGACAGTTCCTCGGAGCGAACCTGACGTTCGGCTCGGGCGACGTGCTGCTCGATTACCAGCAGCCGGGCGCCGGCGGCGGCCAGCAGATCGAAGGGTTCGGCACGGGCGTCCTCCCGAGCGACGGCCAGGACCCCGACCGCTTGCCGTTCTCGGCGCTGCTTACCAGCGGCAATGGGATCAACGGCTACCTCTCGCTCGTCGGTAACCTCAACATGACGCTGGATCTCCTCACCGAGAACGGCCTCATCTCAACGCGCCAGAGCGGCACGATCATCACGGAGGCGGGCACCGAGGCCGAGTACCAGACAGGCGGTTCTGTCCTCATCGTGATCCCCGGGGGCGGCGTCGCCGCCGCCTCGTTGGTCGAGAAGGACTACGGTCTCAGCTTCAAGGTTCGCCCGATCGTCGACATCGACGACCGCGTCAAGCTCGAGCTCGACGCCGAGTACGTCGAGCTCGACTTCGCCAACGGCGTCGGTGAGGTCCCCGCGCTCAAGAAGACGACCTTCGTCGGCACCGTGAACATGCAGGAGGGTCAGTCCGTACTGATCACCGGGTTCAGCGGCTCCGTCGATTCGAGCAACGAGAGGGGGTTCTGGCTCGTGAGCCAGGTGCCCATCATCGGTTGGCTCTTCAAGGGGCGTAACTTCGTCTCCCAGACGTCGGACAACGCACTGTTCGTCACACCTCGTATCTACGAGCCCGGTGGCAAGACCCACCGCGCGCTCGTCCGAGGCGTGTTCGAGAACCTGCTCAAGGCGGGCGCCGAGCCCACCGATCTTCCGAACCTGTCCAACGCACCCACGGCGGCCACGCCGAAGTCGAACTCGACCAAGCCTGCGTCAGGCGACTTCGAGTGAGCGGGTGCGACGAGTCTTGAACGCGTTGAGGTCGAGATGAAGCTTATCCGAGTCTTCGATAACCAGGGCCAGGAGTATCAGTACCCCCTCGAGGCGGCGGTCGCTGAGGTGACCATCGGTCGTTCTCAATCGAACGACATCATCCTCGGGTCGAAGACGGTTAGCCGTCGGCACGCGATCCTCAAGGTCACCCAGGACAGGGTGATGTTGGTCAACCAGTCGCCCAACGGCGTCATGGTGGGGACCGAGAGGGTCGAGCACGTCCGCGAACTCGCGCCCGGCGAGTTCGTCCAGATCGACACCTTCAGGTTGTGCGTCGAGGTACCTGGAGCGCCCGCGCCTGCGCACGGCCAGCCCGCATACGGTCAGCCGGCGTATCCGCCTCCCGCTCAGCCATCTCAGCCTGTCTTGACGCAACCCGTGCACGCGATCTCGGCCCAGCCGGCTCAGCCCGCGCGTCCGAGCCCCCAGCGTGCTGGGGGCGGCGAAAAGAGCGCCGAGCGCCTCTTCGACGACTTCATGGAGCAGATGTTCCCGTCGGACGCTGGTGATCCCCGCGTGAACCTGTCGGGCAATGTCGTCCAGAACATGAACAGGAAGTCTCGCCGTCGGATGGTCGAGTTCAAGTCTCGTGTGCACGAGACGCTCAAGGATCGCCTCGACCTGCACAGCTTCGAGATCACGGATTACCGTAACCCGAAGGTGATCCGGCAGGTCTCCAAGAAGCTCAAAGAGATCCTCGACTACATGCAGGCCGAGGTCCCGCCTCCCTTCACGCTCGACGACGCGTTCAAGGAGATGATGGACGAGGTGTGTGGACTGGGTCCGATCGAGGACCTGATCCAAAACAGCAAGGTCACCGAGATCATGGTCGTGGATCGCGAGCACATCTACGCCGAGCTCGGAGGAAACCTCGTGCTCACCGACCGAATCTTCAACGACGCGAAGTCGATGATGACGGTGATCGAGCGAATCGTCGTGCCTCGCGGCCGTCGCATCGACGAGTCGTCGCCGCTGGTGGACACGCGCCTGGCGGACGGGTCTCGCGTGAACGCGGTGATCTCTCCGGTCGCGCTCAAGGACCCCTGCCTCACTATCCGTAAGTTCCCCGAGGATCGCCTCGGAATGCGTGACCTCGTCCGGTTCGGCTCCTTGACGATGGACATGGCCAAGTTCCTTGGGCGCGCGGTTCGCGCGCGTAAGAATATCGTGATCTCGGGCGGTACGGGCTCGGGCAAGACGACGTTGCTCAACGTGATGTCGAGCTTCATCGGCCCCGAGGAGCGCGTCGTGACGATCGAGGACGCGGCCGAGCTGCAGCTGCAGCAGGAGCACGTGGTCTCGTTGGAGACGAAGCCGGCGAACATGGAGGGCAAGGGCGAGATCTCGATCCGAGACCTCGTCAAGAACGCCCTGCGAATGAGACCGGATCGTATCGTCGTGGGTGAGTGTCGTGGCGGAGAGGCGCTGGATATGCTCCAGGCGATGAACACGGGCCACGATGGCTCGATGACCACGGTCCACTCCAACAGCCCTACCGAGGCGATCGGTCGCCTCGAGACACTCGTGCTGATGAGCGGCATGGACTTGCCCGCGCGAGCGATCAAAGAGCAGATCGCGAACTCGGTGGACGTGATCGTCCAGCAGTCGCGCTTCGCGGATGGTTCGAGGCGAGTGAAGTTCATCTCTGAGGTCGTCGGTATCGATAACGACGGCTACGTGCAGGTCGAGGACATCTACCGGTACAAGCAGACGGGGATGGACGAGGACTTCAAGGTCCAGGGTTACCATATGGCGACGGGCTATCTGCCCTCGTTCCTGTACGACTTCGTGATTCTTGGCCTGGCGCGCGCGGACGAATTCTTCTGAGTTCGAACACGCGAGCGGAGCTTGCGCACGTTCGAGGGCGCCTCTAGAGTAGATAAGTGTTCATACAAGACTCTTAAATCGTGCAACTGACTCACAAATCACCCTGACGAATGGGTGGCGTGTGTGAAAGAGGCGCTGAGAACGAGGTCTTCGAGGAGGCCAGATCATGTCGAATTCGTATCTTGTGTTGGCAGGAGTGCTGCTCTTCGCGGCGTGCATCCTATTGGTGTATGGCGGCGGCGAGTGGGCCGCAGGTAGGCTCGCTCAGGAGCGAAGCGTCTACGAGCGCATCATCGGCCGCAAGCTCAGGCGCTTGTTCCTGTCGACGACTCCTCAGGAGTTCATCATCGGTCACGCAGTGTTCGTGATCGCGATGATCGGCGGTGGATGGTGGGCCTTCGGGACGCTCTGGCTGGGTGTCCCAGTGGGGCTCGTGGCCGGCTTCTTGTTGCCCAGTTTCTGGCTGGACCGGATGTGGACGAAGCGAATTTCGGCGCTCGAGGAGCAGGTCGAGGAGGCGATGATCTTCATGTCGAACAGCTTCAAGGCGAACCCGGCGCTTCCTGAGGCGATGCAGGACGTGTGCAACTCGATGGGGCCGCCCATCTCGCAGGAGCTCGCGGTCACGCTCAGAGAGTACAAGCTCGGTACTCCCCTGGATCATGCGCTCATCAACATGCAGGAGCGGGTCCCGTCGAGGAACCTGCAGCTCGCCGTGGCGGCGCTGTTGGTCGGTCGAAACGTCGGCGGCAACATCCCGTTGATCCTCGAGGACATCGCGTCGACGATCCGTGAGAGCTTCAGGCTCGAGCGTTTCATCGACTCACAGACGGCGCAGGGCAAGATGCAGGCGTGGGTCATGGGCGCAGCGCCCGGGGCCGTGTGTGGCATCTTCTACCTGATGGACCCGGCGATGATCACGCCGCTGTTTACGACGTTCATGGGGTACATCCTTGTGTCGATCGCGTTGATGTTCAACATCGTTGGCGTGGTCCTGATTCTGAAGATCATCGCGATCGACGTGTGAGCACGCTTGTGTGTCAGATGTGCGGCTCGAACGGATAAAGAAAGGAGCGGATCGTGGATGTTCTTCTAGGCAACTCAATACTCATCGCGGTCGTTGCGGGGGTGCTTTTGTTCTTGGCCTTCTCCATGTTGGTGTATGGGTTCGTCCCGACTGAGATCGAGGAGGAAGACATCTTCGGCTACAGGCTGACCAAACGTAAGCGGCTCCTCAAGGAAGGCGGCCTCTATGCGATGGTGTTGCCGCTGGTCAAGATCTTCGCCCACTACTTCATCCGGCTTCCGGATCGTGTGGGCTCGATCAACGTCTACGAGAAGCGTTCGGGCCTCAGAGAGAAGATCGCGCGTTCGGGGTACATGGGCGCGCTCACTCCCAATGAGTTTTGGGGGATGTGTTGTGTGTCGTCGCTCGGCATCTTCTGCGCGTTCATCTTCATGACGTGGACGGCGAGTGGTTTCCCGAACATTCCGATTGCGGTCATCTTCGGGGCGGCGGCGTTCATGTTGCCCTACCTGCAACTCGACGGCGCGATCGCGCAGCGCCTCGTGGAGATCGACCGTCGCCTCCCGTATGCGGTGGACCTCCTCGTCCTCTCAATGCGTGCTGGCCTCGACTTCATGACGGCCCTGGACAGGGTCGTGACGACTGGCCTCGAGCAGAACCCTGACGACCCGATGGTCCAGGAGCTGGGCGTGGTCCTCCAGGAGATGCGCGTCGGTACGGCGCGCTCGGACGCGCTGATCAGTCTGTGCGAGCGCGTGAAGTCGGACTACCTGAAGTCGATGGTGGGTTCGATCCTCCAGGCCGAGAAGCGCGGTACGCCGCTTGCGGCGGTGCTCGAGGTCCAGATCGGCACGATCCGTAACAAGAGGACACAGAAGATCGAGAAGGCTGCGTCTCAGGCCGCAGTCAAGATCCTCGGGCCGCTCATGTTCATCTTCGCGGCAGTGTTGGTCATCGTGATCGGTTCTATGGTTCTGAAGATGAAGGCCGAAGGGGCCGGTTGAGCTTGGACCGACGTCTTGTGATGTTCCGGTAAATGTGAGGCGAGGATGCCAGCTTTTTGGATCGATATTTTTCAGAACGGGTCGAATCAGACGTATCCGTTCGATGCCCAGTCGGTGACGTTCGGTAGAGACAAGTCCGCGGACTTTGTGCTCGACCACCCGACGGTGTCACGCCAGCACGGCAGGATCGTGATGGATCATTCTGGCGGGTTCCGCCTCCAGGTGCTCTCTCAGGGTGGCATGACCGCGTTGAACGGTCAGCGCGTTCAAGGTGAGGTGCCGATTCAGTCGGGAGCCTCGATCAACTTTGGGCAGATCCAGCTCGTGTTCCGTGCCGAGGGCTGTCTCTTATACACATCTCCGAGCCCACGAGACAGGCAGAAATC
>CAJXPN010000315.1 GCA_913058025.1 uncultured Myxococcales bacterium
TGCCTGTCTCGTGGGCTCGGAGATGTGTATAAGAGACAGGCGGTGGGGAGCGCGAGCACGTCGTGGACGTGGAGCAGGCCGTGGAGGCCGGGCACGTGGCGGTAGAGCCATGCCTGGACGACCGAATCGATCGAGGACTTCGCCTCGCGCTCGATCGCGCCCTCCTGGAGCCGAAACGCGACCTCGCGCGCGTCGAGGTCGACGGTGACCGCGCGCAGGTCCTCCGGGCGCACGGACCCCTTGGGGACCTGGCGAGGCGTGACCCAGAGGTCGACGCCGGGCGCCTCGGCGAGGTGGCTGACGTTGCCGCTCTGGGTCGGGAAGAGCCCGGCGCCCTGGGCGAGCGCGAGCAGGCGCGCGGCGGCGTCGCGGCCCGTATCCTCCGAGGGAGCCGGGCCCTCGGCGCGAGCGGTGCGCGCCCAGCGGGTGTGGTGGCGGAGCAGCGCCATCTCGACGAGCCGCTCGGCGACCTCGGGCTTGGTCCCCGAGGTCGGCCAGACGCCGCCCTCGGGCGTGACGACCTGGACGGGGTGCGCGCCCTGCCCGAGGCGCGCCAGATCGTTGGCCACGCACATGTTCAGGCGGCAGCGTTGGATCTGGGCGAGGCCGACGCGCGCGAGCTCTCCGTCGTCCACGCCAGAGAGGAGCTTGAAGCCCACGATAAAGGTCGCCGAGCCGCAGCGCTCACGCAGCGTGGTCAGCAGCTTCGGGTTGCGCGTCATGCGCAGGACGAGCTCGTCTGATGACGAACGGATCTTCCCCTCGGTGGGCGCGGGGCTGTAGTCGGAGACCGCGGCGGCCATCCAGATCATGTCGGGGGGTCCGAGCTCGTCGAGGTAGGTGTCGAGCGCGGCGCTCAGGTCGGCGAAGCCGCCGAAGGGCACGCGGGTGACGCGCGGGTCGACCCAGTCGGGCTGGCGCATCAGGTCGACGCCGGCGAGCAGCGTGACGTCGAAGCCGCGGCGCGCGAGCGCCGAGGCGATCGTGGCGCCGAAGCGCCCGCGGGAGAAGTTCGAGACGAACCGGACGTCGTCGATGGGCTCGCGGGTGCCCCCGGCGGTGATCAGGACCCGAGGCGCGTGCGTCAACGTGGTGCTCCGTCTGGAGGACAGGTCAGTGCTGGGCGGTGTCGACGTCCATGCGAGCGGTCATCGTGGGCGTGACGGCGGGCGCCGAGGCGGAGGTGATCGGGTTGCGCCACGAGCCGGAGTCACCGAACTGGACGTTGAAGGGCCCGATGGGGGTCTGGAAGTCGACCTGGCCGGCGACCGTCCAGGGGATCGCGCGGTTCGTGACGAGCTTCTGGTAGAGGTTCCCGATGGTCTGGTAGCGCACGCCCACGGGGACGCGCACGGGCGCCCTGCCGCCGGCGGGGACGACGCCGCGCTGGGCGGTGGCGCCGCGGGTGACCTCGGAGCCGAAGAGGCCGAGGTTCCAGCTCACCTGTCGGATCGGGAGCTCGTACTGGTTCGGGTTGGACACGGCGAGGTCGAGCATGACGCGCAGGCCGGTGGTGGTGATCTTGGAGATCCCGGCGCGCGAGAGGTCGACCCTGGGCGCGGCGCAGGCGATCGCGCCCGAGGCGAGCGCGAGCAGCGCGACGTAACCGAGGGCGAGGCGTCGTGTGGTGGTGTTCATGGGGTTCACTCTTCTCCGTCGAAGATCACGATGCCGTCGTCGATGTCGGTGTTCTGATCGGGGTCGGGGGTGCCCGCGAGGTCGCCGACGCGGTAGCCGGTCATGAAGCCGGTGATGGGTCCGTCGCGCCCGTCACCGCCGGGGAGTGAGGCGGACAGGTCGCCGGTGATGGCGTCGCTGGAGATGACGTCGATGGTGCCGTCGCCGTCCTCGTCAGTCGTGGCGAGCGGGCCGGAGAGGTCGAGCGTGAGGGGGACGGAGAACTGGTCGACGACCTCGTTGACCGAGGCGAAGATGCCCTCCTGGCAGGCGCCCACGACGTCGCGGAAGCTCAGGCCGACCTGGACGCCGCCGATGTTCCAGCCGAGCACGCGGTCCTGGCCTGTGAGGTGCTGGGCGAGCCCGCGGCAGTTGACCGCCGCGAGCGCGACGTCGCGCAGGCCGATGTTGGTGTCGTCGCCGTCGTCGGGGAGGACGGAGTCGATGAGCATGTAGAGCCCGAGGCGGCCGTAGTTGAACGAGACCTGGTGGGACTCCATGACGTAGCCGCCGCCGAAGGACGGGGTAGCGAGGATCTGGGAGGACGCGATCTCGACGGGGTACTCCGCGCCGAGCAGCGACTCGGTCGTGAACTCGATGGTGGCGCAGGAGTCGCCGACGCAGCTCGGGTCGTCGAGCACCGAGATGCCCTCCCAGATCTGCGTGGCCTCGAGCGCGCCGTCGGCGCGCTCGACGAGCAGGACGCCCATCTTGACGTCGAGCGCAGACAGGCGCCCGTCGACGGCCTGGATCTGCTGATCCAGCCCGAGCACCCACGGCGCGGCGCCGCCCAGGTACGAGCGCACCTCGCCGGCGAGGTAGTCGCCGTAGAGCGAGGCGACCTCGTCGCCCACGGCGCTGGAGTGGACGAGGCTGAAAGAGTCGACGATGGCGTCGCGGATGCGCGCGTCGGGCGCGGCGTAGGCCGCCGCGGACTGCGTGATCGCCCCGGACGCGCTCTCCATGTCGTAGCGGGCCTGGGCGTCGTAGCTCCCCGAGACCACGATCGAGGGGTCACCGACGCCGCCCGAGCCGAGCAGGTCGGAGAGGAACCCGCACCCTGACATGCCCGAGAGCGCGACCGCGGTGAGCGCGACACACGACGTGATCCTCGTTCGTTGGCTCATCTCGGCTCTTCTCCTCTTCGTGTGGCGCGGGTGGCACAGGTCAGACGTGGTACCTTACACTATATTCGTTCCAGCATCTTCGACGCCGTGTATCTCCAGACCTCCTCGAGCCTCGACACAGCGCGTCGATGGGAGCAGCGGCCATGGAACGACCGGCACACCGGAGCAGACATGAAGACGCGACACCATGAGCAACGACGCCTCGCCTGGGCGGCTGCGTTTCTGATGTCATGTGGGGCGCCTCATGGCGAGCCGCCCGGCACAGGCGAGGGCGAGCCCGAGGAGTGGAGCCCACGCTACAGCCTGACCGCGGGCCGCGCGAGGTCTTGCGCCATCGACCAGGGCGGCGCCGTGTGGTGCTGGGGTGGCTCGGTCGTGCCGCACGAGGAGCCCCTGACGGACAGGAGCGCCCCGGCGTACATGCAACGGTGGGGTGGGTTCGAGGACGCGATCGGGGTCTCCAACGACTACGGCAAGACGTGCGCGGTGCGTCGCAGCGGGGAGCTGTGGTGTGATGACCTCATCACCCAGCAGCTCGATCCGCGCCGCGTCGAGGGCCTGGAGGACGTCGTCCAGGTCGACGCGGCCATCGGGAAGGCTTGCGCGTTGCGGGCGAACGGGGAGGTCTGGTGCGGCACGGACTTAGAGCTCTCGTGGGAGCGCGTCGAGGGGATCGAGGCGACACGGATCGCCGGAGGGCTCGGCCACATGTGCGCGCTCTCACCGGCGGGGCGCGCGTGGTGCTGGGGGCGCGGAGACGAGGGCCAGCTAGGCGACGGCGACTTCGGCGGGGCGCGCGGCGTCCCGGTCGAGGCCCGAGCCGACGTCCGCTTCGTCGACATCAGCGCGACGTACGAAGACACGTGCGCGATCGACGACGGCGGGCGCGTCCACTGCTGGGGGGCGCTGAACGGGTCGGCAAGCCCCGCGCTCGTGCCCGGGTTCGAGGCCGTCGAGCGGGTGGCCACGTCCGCAGGGGAGCTGTGCGCGATCCTCGAGGGCGGCGCTGTCCGGTGCTGGTCTGGCGGCCCCGCGTCCTACGCGCGGGGCATCGACGACGCGGCGTGGATCGACGGATCCGTGGGCCACATGTGCGTGATGCGAGCGAGCGGTCGCGTCACGTGCTGGGGTAACAACGATCAGGGCCAGGCGGGCGCGCGCACGCCCCTCCCGAACGACGACGTCGTCACGCTGGGGCTCACGGACGTCACGCACGTCTCCTCGCACGGCGCGAAGACGTGCGCGTCGACTCTGGCCGGTGAGCTCTGGTGCTGGGGGCGCGTCAGCGGGCTCGGGCGAGCCGGTTCGGGTCGAGCGGAGAGGCGAGGTGGACTCCGTCGAGGTCGGGCCCGGGTTGGTGTGCACCTCGACGGGCAGCCAGGCCCGCTGCTGGAGGGAGGGCCAGGCCGACGAGACGACGCTCGAGGGCGTGGTGGAGCTCTCGGTGGGCACCGAGGCGCTGTGTGTCTCGCGTGAGGGCGAGGTCGAGTGCACCGGAGACTCATCGGGGCTGTGCCCGAGCGATGGGGTCAAGGAGCTGCCTGGCGTGGAGCAGATCTCGGCAGGGGACGGCTTCACGTGCGCCCTCCAGTCGGGAGGCGCCGTGTCGTGCTGGGGTGAGTTCTTCGGGCCAGGCGACGAGGGGGGCTGCGTAGACCCCAGACTGGTCGAGGAGCTCGAGGGCGCGGCGATGATCGCATCGGGCTACGACAACGTCTGTGGGCTCATGGAGGATGGGATCCGATGCGTCAACAGGCGCGCGCGCCAGGAGCCATTGAGCATCGACGGAGACTTCACGTCGATCTGGCGGGGCGCTCACCAGCGGGACCCCATCTCGGGGTCTGGCAACCAGGGGGAGACGATCTGCGGGGTGAGCCGCGCAGGGCGAGCGCGGTGCGTGGGCGCGCTGAGCTGGGCGCCCACCGACCTCAAGGGGGTCGTCGAGGTCGCGCTGGGTCAAGGGTTCGCGTGCGCGCTGCGCGCAGAAGGCGAGGTCATGTGCTGGGGAGACAACGGCCGGGGTCAGCTCGGAGACTCAGGGCAGCTGCAGGTAGAGGACCCGGTCACCTTCGCGCTGGGCGACTGAAGGTCACCTCAGAGCCACTTGATCGAGCAGCCCATGCTGGGGCTCTGCGCGCGCGGTCCCTGATCGGTCTCGGCGACCAGACGCATCGCGTCGAGGAGCTCGGGGACGCGCTGATCGGCGGGCCCCATCATCGCGGAGTCGATCCGGCCGCGGTACTGGAGGCGCCCCGAGGCGTTGAAGCCGAAGAAGTCGGGGGTGCAGACGGCGTCGTAGGCCGCGGCGACCGACTGGGACTCGTCGAGCAGGTAGGGGAAGTGGAAGCCGTGGCGCTTGGCGAAGCGCCTCATCATGTCGGGGCCGTCGGCGGGGACGCGCCGATAGTCGTTGGGCATGATCGCGACGGTCGCGATCCCGTCGGCGGCGAGCGCGCGGGTGTCGGCGACGAAGCGCTCGATGACCGCCTTGACGTAGGGGCAGTGGTTGCAGATGAAGGCGACGAGCAGGCCACGCTCTCCCATGGCGTCCTCGAGGGTGCGCAGGGAGCCGTCGAGGTCGGGGAGTGAGAACGAGGGGGCCTCCCAGCCGAAATCACAGAGGGGGGTGTCGAGCAGCACGGATGTACTCCTGGTCGGGGTCGTGTGGGTCTCACGGTGGAGCGTCATGAGTCTGGTGTCATACCACGCGTTGGCGCTGGAGGGCGCGCAGCTCGGCGCGGATCTTGTCGGCGGCGACGTCGACGTCGCGCACGAGCGGGAGCTGCTCGCCGCCGCGGCCCACGAAGAAGGCGTGGTGGTTGAGGTAGACGAGGTAGCCGGCCATGGCGTGGTCGCCGCGGGCGGCGTGGCCCGAGATCGCGGCGAGCGCGTCGTCGGTGGAGGATCGCGCGCGGCGCGCGAGCAGGCGCGCGAGGATCCTGGCCTCTTCGAAGAGCAGGTCGCCGACGTGTTCGTGGGGGAGGTCGTCCCAGGCGCGCTCGGACGCGGCGCGCTCGAGGCGCATCGCCTCGCGCTCCCAGCGGCGGGTGAGGTCGTAGAACGGATCGGTGAACCCGGGGATCGAGCGCGCCGACGTGTCGAAGCCTGTCTCTTATACACATCTCCGAGCCCACGA
>CAJXPN010000316.1 GCA_913058025.1 uncultured Myxococcales bacterium
GGCCTGGGCGTCGAGGAGCGACGGGAGCCCGAACATCTGCGGCGAGTAGTAGTAGGAGCGCGTGGGCGCGGGGATGGCGCGCACGATCTCGCCGTCGCGCGCGTCCCAGATCTTGACGTGGCCGAGGGTGTCACCGGAGGCGACGAGGAGGCCGTCCTCGCTCCACGCGGCCGAGGAGATGCGGAAGGCGTGGCCGGGGAGGGCGTGGTGGAGGGTGTCGTCGTCGAGCCACCAGAGGTTGGCGCGCCCGGAGTGGTCGCCGGAGAAGACGAGGCGTCGGTCGGGTGAGATCGCGATCGCGCCGACGGCGTGGTCGTGTCCAGAGAACGCGCGCCCCTGGGCGCGGGCCTGGAGGTCCCAGAGGCGCACGACGCGATCCCCCGACGAGGTCAGCGCGATGTCGCCGCCAGGGGCGACAGCGAGCGCGAGCAGGTCGTCGGTGGCGCCGAGCTGGGGGGTGATGGAGCCCGCGCGGGCGTTCGGTTTCGATGGCGGCCGCGAGCCCTGGGCGACGAGCCAGTGGCTAAGGAGCCTGTGGGCGGGGAGGGCGCGGTCGTGGAGCGCGAGCTCGTCGACGAGCCCGGCGAGGTGATCCGAGTAGCAGCCGCGCGCGCAGCCTCGCCGGGCGCCGAGCGTGAGCTCGGTGTCCGCGCGCAGGCTCCACCCATCGGGGGCGTGCGACCATCGCGGGATACCGTCGACGAGGAGCGAGGCGACGCGGCCGTCCCATGAGAGGGCGACGTGTCGCCACGCCTCGGGCGCGAGGAGGACGCCGGTGTCGAAGGTGGATGATCCGAGGGAGACGAAGACGTCGTCGTCGTGGACGCAGAGCGAGAGCGCGGAGGTCTCGTCGGGGTCGAGCATGGAGAGGGCGCAGCCGGAGGCGCCCTTGAGGAAGAGCTCGAGCGTGAGCTCGCCGCTGGAGAGGGGTGAGCCCGGGTCGAGGTCGACGTGCGTGCGGCCGTCGAGGCGAGTGGAGGGGTTTCGTTCGAGACGCAGCGCGCCGTCGGCCTCGCCAGGGAGGCGGAGGTGGAGGAGCGGGTCGTCGAGGTCGAGCTCGATGGCGTAGGGGGACTGGGAGGAGCGGCCGGAGAGGCCGAGCGGGAGGGGAGGTGCGCACGCGGTCACGAGCGTGGCGCAGAGCGTGAGGGCGAGTCGAGCGGTGGACATGAGGAGTCCTCTGAGGAGCGGCGTAAACGCAAAGAGAGCCGACTCACGTTAAATGAGTCGACTCTCTTTTTCCCGAGTCGGAGCGACAGGATTCGAACCTGCGACCCCTTGCACCCCATGCAAGTGCGCTACCAGGCTGCGCCACGCTCCGTCTGTGTCGGATACTGATACCTGAGTTGAGTCAGGTTTATTTCAGTACCCGTCGGGGATGGTGAGAATGGTTCATGAGGTGGGGGGTGTCAAGCATTGATTACGTGGGTTGCAATTTTACCTGATGTGGCACCATAGTCGTGGTCCGAGGGGGGGCGGCCGACTGAAGGAATGATCAGTGGTGCCTCGGGTGTCGAGAAAAGCAGAATCGCGCAGGATCGCGCAGGAGCGTAATCGGATGAATCAGCGTCGCAACAAGGTGGTGGCGATCGCGAACCAGAAGGGGGGCGTGGGGAAGACGACCACGTCGGTGAACCTCGCGAGCTGCGTGGCGGCGGCGGGTTACAAGGTGTTGTTGATCGACATGGACCCTCAGGGGAACGCGTCGAGCGGGGTGGGGTTCGAACGTGATCTGTGCGAGGTCTCGATCTACCACGCCCTGACGGGGGAGATGGAGCTCGACGACGTCGTGTACGCGACCGACTACGACAACCTGTTGTTGGTGCCGAGCACGACGGACCTCGCGGGCGCCGAGATCGAGCTCGTGGACGACGAGCGTCGCGAGTTCGTGCTGGAGTCGGTGATCAAGAAGAAGTCGAGGGACTTCGACTTCGTGATGCTGGACTGCCCGCCGTCGCTCGGTCTGCTCACGATCAACGCGTTGGTGGCCGCGGACACGGTACTGGTGCCGATCCAGACGGAGTATTACGCGCTGGAGGGGCTCGGGCACCTGCTGCACACGATCAGCCTCATCCACGAGCACCTGAACCCGAAGCTGGCGCTGGAGGGGATCCTGCTGACGATGTACGACGCGAGGACGAACCTGAGCGAGCAGGTCGCCGACGAGGTGATCGAGCACTTCGAGGCGTTGGTGTTCGACACGGTGATCCCGAGGAACGTGAAGTTGAGCGAGGCGCCGTCGTTCGGGCAGCCGATCTGCGCGTACGACAAGAACTCGAGGGGCGCGAAGAGCTACGCGGCGTTCGCCGCGGAGTTCTTGAAGCGTAACGGGCTCGCGAAGGTCGCGGCGACGGGTTGAGGGGGCCGCCTTGCGCCGCCGCGTCAGGCGGGGCTAAGGTGGCGAGCGCATGAGCGCGCACGCCATGAGCCGACGGCTCGTGGTGTTGCAAGGAACACTGGGGCGACCCAGAAGAGAAGAAGAGCGGAATGTCAGGTACGCAGAGCAGCAAGCAGGGACGTCGAAAGAAGGCCCTGGGGCGTGGATTGAGCGCGTTGATACCCAACCAGTCGGCGACGGGCTCGGCGGGTCAGGGGCGAGATTTCTTCGAGTGCGAGGTGGGGCTGATCGACCCGTCGCCGGGGCAGCCCCGGCGGACGTTCGATCAGACGGCGCTCGAGGAGCTCTCGGAGTCGATCGTGCAGTCGGGCCTGATCCAGCCGCTGGTGGTTCGCCGCGTGGAGGGCCGCTACGAGCTGATCGCTGGCGAGCGCCGCCTGAGGGCGTCGAAGATGGCAGGGCTCGAGCGCGTGCCCGTGGTGGTCAAGACCGTCTCGGACGCCGTGGCGTTCGCGCTCGCGCTGATCGAGAACATCCAGCGCGAGGATCTGGACCCGGTGGAGGAGGCGATCGCGTACAAGCGCCTGATCGACGACTTCGACTTCACGCAGGCCGATCTCGCGAGGCAACTCGGGAAGTCGCGCTCGGCGATCGCCAACGCGATCCGGCTGCTCGCGCTGCCCGACCGCGTGTTGGACATGGTCGGCGACGAGGACCTGTCCCCGGGTCACGCGCGTACGCTGATCGGGCTCGACGACGACGACCTCACGCATGAGGTCGCCGAGCGCGTGAGGCGAGAGGGCCTCACGGTGCGAGAGACCGAGGCGCTCACGCGAGAGCTCAAGGCGTCGGCGAAGGCCGAGGCTCAGGCCAGGGCCTCGGCCGAGGACGCCCCGCAGGCGCCCCCGGCGACAGCCGGCGCTTTGGCTGACGGCGAGGACGTCGAGGTCGAGGTCGCCGCCACGCCCGAGGTCGAAGACGTCGCGGCGCGCGTGGAGCGCGCGAGCGTGAAGGTCGGCGTTCGAGACGACGTGAAGACGAAGGCGCTGGTCGACACGCTGACCGAGCGCTGGGAGACGAAGGTCGCCCTGCACGATCGCAACGGCAAGGGCCGCCTCGAGATCCACTACGGCTCCTACGACGAGCTCAAGAAGGTGCTCGAGGCGCTGGCGATCGAGGTCGACCTCTGAGGTGAGCTTCGCGTGAGAATGTGAGGACGCCGCGTGTTTTGGCGCGCGGCGTCCTTTTTCGTTAGGGTAGGGGGGATTGTGAATTCGATGTCGCCCACGGCAGGCTCTCCTCGAGGGTTAGTGTGGGGTTATCTGTACGTATTTGAAGAGGAAGAGTGGAATGAGTATGCACATGATTCGCGCGTTCGTCGCGGGAGCGGCGGTGACCCTAGCAGTGGTCGCCGCTCCCGCGACAGCGGGTGCCTGGGAGATGCAGGTCGGTTCGCTGACGACCGTGGACTCCATCTCTGGGCCGAAGTCGGCGACGGCCGTGACGTTCGCGGAGCCGTTCGACGCGCCGCCGGTGGTGTTCGCGCTGCCGACGACGGAGGGGAACAACTCGGCGGTGATCCGCCTCTCCGATGTGACGGCCAACGGGTTCTCGTTGCTCGTGGCGGAGGACCCTTCATGGGACGGACCGCACGTGAGCATGTCCGTGACCTACGTCGCGGTGGAGAGTGGCGACCACATGCTGCCCGACGGGACGCGCGTGGTCGTGGGGACGCTGCCGACGACCACGGCGCAGCTCGGGGCGAACTTCCCTGGGATGGGAGCCTGGGAGCAGGTCACCTTCCCGATGGCGTTCGGGACCGCGCCCGTGGTCATCTCACAGGTTCAGACGATGGCGAACGAGGAGGACTCTCCTCCTACGACCCCATCCCAGCCCTTCCTCGCGACCGCCGTCCAGGCCGTGACTTTGTCTGGCTTCGACGTGGCGCTCGAGCGCAGCGAGGTCACCGACGGCGCGATCACGTTGCCGGAGACGATCGGCTACATCGCGATGGCGTCGGGTGTGAGCTCGTCGTTCTCGGATCGCGCGGGGACGTCCGTCCCCTTCGTGACGCGGACGGCGACGGGCATCCGCCGCTGGGACGCGGGCTGCTCGCGGGTGAACTTCGGCGCGACGTTCCCCCAGGGCGGGCGCGTGCTCGCGGGGCTCACGACGCGCCCGGACACCGACGGCGGCTGGCTGCGTAGGTGCGGCGCCGCGACCACGACGTACGTGGACCTGACGATCGACGAGGATCGCGTCGGTGACGGAGAGCGCGGCGGCACGGCGTCGCCGGTCAACGTGATTGGCTTCGGCCGTGACTTCGTCGGTGAGTTCGAGGTCCCTGGCACGGTGAACGTGGTCCAGGACGAGGTCCAGGTGGGCGACTCGCTCCAGGTCGTGGTCTCGGACCTCGACCTCATCACGACCAACCCCGCCACGATCACGGTCAGCGCGGCGACGGCTCGCGCGCCGATGGACTCCGTGATCGTGACGCTCACGCGCACCGCGCTCGGGACATACGAGGGCACGCTCGCGACGACGGCTGGCGCGACGAACGCGTCGGCGCTCAACGTCGAGGTGGGCGACTCGGTCGAGGTGACCTACGCGGACGCCGCGCCCGCGAACCTGCTCACGGACGCTGCGACGGTGATCGGCTGCGGCGACAGCGTCGTCCAGCAGGTCCTGCTCACGGAGACCTGCGACGACGGCGGCACCGCGCCCGGTGACGGCTGCGACGCGTCCTGCCTCATCGAGCCCGGCTACACGTGCCCGCTCGAGGGCGGCGTGTGCGCCACGGTGGCGGTGGACGCCCCCGCGGACGGCTCCTTCGTGAACACGGCGCGGCCGACCTTCAGCGGCACCGCGACCGCCGGGTTCACCGTCACGCTCACGCTCACGAGCCCCTCCGGCACGATCTTCACGCAGTCGGTCGTCGCGGGCGCAGGGACCTGGTCGTACACGCCGGCGTTCTCGATCGCCGACGGCGGCTACGAGATCCAGGCGACGCTGGCGACGTCCGGCGGCCCCACCTCGGACGCGAACGACTTCACGATCGACACGGGCGCGCCCGCGGTGTCGATCACGGACCCCACGACCACGGGGACCTCGACCGGTGAGAAGCGCCCGACGATCTCTGGCTCCGTCGAGGCCGGCTCCTCGCTCACCGTCACGCTGACGAACTCGGGCGGCGTGGTCGTCGCGACGCTCGCGCAGGGCTCGGCCGCCGCGGGCTGGTCGCTCCAGCCGCTCGCGGACCTCGCCGACGGGACCTACACGATCTCGGCCACGGCGACCGACGACGCCGGCAACATCGGCACCGCGTCGAGCGACATCTCCGTGGACAACTCCTTGCCTGGCGTCGCGATCACGAGCCCCTCTCAGCCCGGCACCGCCACGACCGATGGCACCCCCGCGCTCGCGGGGACGTGCGAGGTCGGCACGAACCTCGTGGTGACGGTGTCGCTCGGCGGCGCCGTCGTCGACACGCTCGCGCAGGTCTGCGCCGGGGCGTGGCTCTTCTCACCGTCGCTCGCCGAGGGCACCTACGTCATCGTCGCGACCGCGACCGACGGCGCCGCCAACAGCGCCACCGCG
>CAJXPN010000317.1 GCA_913058025.1 uncultured Myxococcales bacterium
ACACAGAGTAGATCGTCGGCAGCGTCAGATGTGTATAAGAGACAGCCAAGGACCTGTGCGAGCGTTCGATGCGCTCGAGAGCGTATGATGTATGCGTATTAAGCTTCTCGTATTCTAGCCGACGTTGGATGCGGCAAGCAAGCGAGCACGGGGGGGATGTGGTGGCGTGCATTCGGTGGCTCGAAGCGCGTCGAGCTTCTCGTGCGCGTCGCGTCCCGCTGATGCGACGCGGGGGCGACCCCCGCGTCCGAGCCTCGCGGCTCATCAGCGACTCCCCGTGAGGGCGCTCACGGGAGCTCTGCGAGGAACCGCAGCGCCGCTCGCGTGAGCTCTTCCTCGTCGCTTCGCGCGGTCATCAGCGCGTCGAGTCCCTTCTTGGTGGCGGGGCTCGTGCCCTGGACGGAGCCGCCGATCCTGGCGAGCGCCTCGAGCGGGGGGGATTGCCCGCGCGCGAGCCCCACGCTGGCCTCGATCACGAGCATGTCCACGAGGAACGGGTGGTTCAATGGCAGCTGCGTCGACAGGAGAGATGTCAGCGCCTCGAGCCGCTGCTGAGCCTGCGCGTGCTCCCGGCGCTCGATGTGCAGCATGATCAGGCGCAGCTGGTTGTTCACCTGCTCCTCTAACCCTGCGCGCCCCTGCGCGCCGTCGACCCAGTCGACCAGCGCCGCCTCGAGACGCGCCGGGTCCATCTCGGCGGACATCGACGTGAGCACCGCCGAGGTCAGCTCGAAGCGCAGCGTCGGGACGTCCTTGTTGGGGATCCTGTCGAGGGCCTCCGCGTGCATCTTCACCATCGGCGCTCCCTGAAGAGTCGACGTGCCTCGGAACCTCAGGAGCAGGGCGATCGACTCGCCATACATCCCCTGTCCGACGAGGTCGTCGAACGCCTGCGACATCTCGTCGTGGGTGGCTCCATCGGGTCCGCTCACTTGGAGCGCCAGGGCGTCTCGAGCCGCCGTGGTCGGGGGGGCCGACATCCTGGCCACCGTCCTCCTCGCCTCGTCGAGGTTGCCCGCGCTCGAGTTCGCGCTCGCCCAGAGGAGGTCTCGCGACCAGTCAGGCAGCGCGTCCTGGACGGGCTCGAGCGCCAGGGCCTTCGAGAGCGCCGCGAAGTCCGGCGCCCTCGCGCCCGTCGGGTAGAGCGCCTGGAGCACCGGAGAGAGCGCTTCGAGGTCGGGGAATTCTTCCAGACCGCGTGGGAGCGGAGCGTCCGATTGGAGGGGGCTGGTGTCGACGAGGCGTGCGCGGGCCTCGTCGATGCGCAGCGCCGTGAACGAGAATCCTCTGGCGCGCGCCAGGGTCACGATCCACGAGAGCAGCGCGACGTCGACCTCATCGCGCTCGGCGGCCCAGATGGCGCCCTCGGGACCCATGGCCTGGGGGTTCGCGAACCGGAGCGCCATGTGGAGGACGCCGTCCAGGGAGCGCTGCGCGCCGCGGTCGTCGCCAGCGCGGAGCTGGTGGAGCGCGCGGGTCATACGCACGCGCATGACCCTCGCGAGCTGAGGGCTCCCGCTCTCCAGGGTGCAGGAGAAGCGCTCGTAGTCGTTCGGGATCGACGGGAACCCGAAGCCGACCTGGAAGGTGTTGTCCGACACGTCGTCGTCATCGTCGTCATCGTCATCGTCATCGTCATCGCCATCGACGTCGGGCTCGGGGGTGTCGCTCAAGAAGCTGCCGAGCGGGAAGCTCAGCTCGATGTTGGCGGCGACGTGGCCGCGCGACGCTTCGATGGAGCCCTCGAGGCGCGCGTCCCCGGAGAAGCCCTGGCGGACGCGCTCGAGGTACGTCGCCAGCGACGCGTCGGCGGCCGCCAGATCCCCAAGGGCCGCCTGGAGGTGCGCCCTCGCCGGGAGCATCGCGTCGAGGCCGTCGCGGCGGCCGCACTGGGCGCTCGGCTCGAGCTGGGCCAGGGTCTCGTCGATCAACGCCAGCGTCGCCTTGGCCCCCGAGAACTCCGGCCGTTGGGCCTTCAACGACAGCAGGAGCGGGATGTAGGTGAAGGGTGCGTCGGTGGAGGCCTTGGCGACGCGTGATGCCTGGGCGAAGCTCTCCATCGCGCGCGTCCTGTCGTGGGTGACGCGCAGGACCCCAGCGACCGAGGCCAGGTACACCCGCATCTCGGGCGTGAGGTCGCCGGAGATCGACTCCAGGTGTCTGGCGATCTGCTCACGCGCCGCCTGGGGGATGTCTTGAGTTGTGGGGTCCCACATGTTGTCGAAGCCGATCGACGTGCCCATCTCGAGCAGACCCGGGAGCAGGTCGATCATGTTCGGGTTGGTGGCTGGGGCCGCGCCCGCGGTCTCGGCCAGGATCTTCCTGGCGACCGCCTCCATGTTCGGAACGACCGTCTTCATGGCCTGCTCCAGGAACGTATCGGACGCGTCGGGGTCCAGGATCGTAATGGTGACGAACTCATGAGCAGGGACGAGCAGCCGCAACAGCTCCCAGTTCGTCTTCTGGACGTCGAACTCCACGATTGCCTCATCTACCAGGACCTCGAGGCGCGCGCGCGATCGCTCGAGGGAGGCGTCGCGTATGCTTTCGTCTCCCAACGTCGCCGCTTGTTGGGCGTGAAGCGCCCAGCCCGCTGTCTGAAGTCCGCCGAAGACCACGCCCCACCATCCTTTCCCGGTGTGCCCCTCGAGCTTCGTCAAGACCTCCCGGATCGCGGGAAGCTCCGAGGCCGAGGGGGACAGCAAGAACGTCACCATCGACTGCGTCGCGCGGATGTGATGGGAGAGCGCCCGCGCCGCCCCCTCGTCCCACCCCATGTCGGCGAGCGCGACCTCGACGTCGGCCTCCAGGGTCTTGTGCGTGGACTGGAACTGCGCATGGAGGCTCGCGGGATCGACCACCCCGACGACGGCCGACTCGATGAACCGCAGGAGCAAGCGCATGGTCGGCGCGTGGCGCTCGAGCTCGGTCGCCGGCGCCGCGGTGATGACGTCGTCGAGCGTCGCGATCGCCTTCGCGAGCGCCTCGCGCGTCGCGACGGCGTCCATGCTCGAGGCGGGCGTGATGATGCCGATGAGCGCCTTTGCGATTCGGTCGTCCGGGGTGTCCCCGAGCCCCCTCGAGACATCACGCAGCTTCGGCTCCAGCGACGAGAGGATGGCGAAGAGGTCTTGAGTTCGCCCCACGAGCGCCGACATCGCTCCCTTGATCGTGAGCGCACCGAGCAGGCCCACGAGCGGCATGCGACCCCTACCCTGTAAGGCCAGGGAGGCGTCGACCGCGTCCGAGATCAGGCGACCTGGCCCCTGGGACATGGGACAGGCCTGGGCGTGGAGGAGGAACGCCATGACGCGCTCGCCGTGGCGGCTCGCGGCGCCGTCGTAGAGGTCCGCCTGGGTCGTCTCGCGCAGCGTGCGTTCGTAGAGCCGACACGTCGGATCGAGCCCAACCTGTTGCATCGGCGTGATGCCTGAGGGGGCGTTCGCCAGGGCGGACTCGATCATGGCGTCTCGCAGCCAGCGATGGGCTGGCTCGTCGGCTTCCTCGAGCCATCGGCCCAGCGCAGCGGGGTCCAGCGCCCCGTCGCGCACGAGCGCCCGGCCCGCGCGCTGAGGGATCACGAGGTCCGGGCGGCCGACCCGGAGCATCCGCTGGATCGACGCCTGGATCGCCTCGTCCTGGGCTCGCCGTTGCGCGTCGTCGCAGACCTCCTGATAACCCGCTCGTGAGCGCTCGGCGTGGTCGAAGAGCGCCATGACGAGGGCGCGCTGCGCGCCGGTCGTGGCGGCGACGCTCTGAGCCAACGCCTCCTCACGCGCCTCGCGCGTTGCCGAGGCTTGCTCCTCTTCGGGGTCGAGCTCCAGGTCGAGCAGCGCCTGGTAGTAGGCCGCGACCTCGGGCTCGTCGCCCTCGCGCTCGACGCAGCCTGCGCGGATCGCGTCCGCGTGGTTCTCGATGTCGTTGTCGCGCGTCAGCGGCGCCAGCGCGGAGAGGACGACGTGAACCGGCGCGCTCGTGAGGCAGGTCGAGCGTGCGTCGTCCATCCCCTCGAGCGCGGCGTTCAGCAGCGACGCGCCTTCGGAGAGCCTGCCCTCGATGACGGCGTCCTCGGCTCTGGCGATCAACCTCGCGCTGGCGGCGCGCGAGACGTCCAGGGTCGGCGTCACCTTGGTCAACGTTGCGAAGTGATGGCCCGCTGGGACGATCACGGGGGCGCCTTCGCCTGGCGTGTAGACGGCGCCGTCCGCGCCCACGACGTGGGCCACGCGGGCCATCAGCGAGGGCATGTCCCAGGCATCCGGGGCGTCGCCGCGCTCGAGCGTCGTGAGCTCGGGCAACGAAACATCGAGCGTCACGAACGGGGCGCCGAGGCCCTCGGGCGTCGCGCCGAAGACGAGCACCACGTTCTCGGGGCTGCCCTCGCTCACGACGCGCAGGGCCTCCAGCGCCCCCTTCGTCCATGGGCTCGAGCGCGGGAGCCATGGCCTTGGCTCGAGCCACAGCGCCACGCCAGCCAGCGACTCCTTCTGCGGACTCGGGAGAGACGCCGCCAACCCCAACAGCGCTTGACCCGCTCCTCGCCTCGAGCCGCTCCGCGCGCTCGAAAGGAACGCCGCCTGGCACAGCCCCTGGTCTGGGGTCTCGGTGTCGAAGCACCGCGTGACCTCCGGGCTGAGGTGGGCGCTCGTCGGAGTCGGCTCCAGGCCCGCGCATCCTGCCGTGAGGACCAGGAAGCACGCCAGGGGACCGCCGGTTCGGAGGAGCGTTCGATGCAATGTAGTGCTCGTGTTCATGTACGTTTACCACGCCAAATCAGACCGAAATACACGGGGTCGAGGGTAGGTCACGCGGGCTCCGAAGTCCACGGATGCGCCACCTCCGACCAGGACCGCTTCACGACGCGGCGAGGTCGACGCGACGCCTCTTCAGAAGCATGAGGGACGCTCTTCAGGAAGGGATCGCGTGGTGGGGTCGTCTGGTGGAGGCGGACGTCCAGAAGATCGAACCGTCTGGTGATGAGACGCCACCCATTTTCAAAGCGAAGAGACGCAGATGAAGAGAATGAACAGAGTCGTGTTGGGGTCACTGGTTGCGGCGCTCGCCTGGGGTGTGCCGGGAGTGAGTCCTGTACGAGTACGCTCGCCCCAACGGGTCTACCCGCGCCTTGCTCTCGCGCGCGTCGTGGCTCTTCGTCGACGACTCACCCACGTACACCGCCGAGCTCTCGTGCGGCCTGCGCGGGGCCTTGGTTTCCAGCGGTGACTGGGAGCGAGTCGACACCAGAGAGTACGGCTGCGGACGTCATTGTTCTCTCTCTGGCCTGACTGTGTGACTGATGCCGGACACCACACGAGGCGGCGCCTTCGAGGCGCCTTCGAGGCGCCCCCTCGTGTGGTGTCCGCGGCGCTCGAGATCCGAAGCCGGCGGCATATTCACGGCGCAGCGGAGTGAGCCCGCGCTGAGGTTGTGCTATGGAGGACGCATCGTATTCGGTAGCGGCAGTGGAGGTGCGTTTGGAGCCCGGTCTGGTTGAGGTAGAGCTGAGCGCGGTGGTGAGGGTCTTCGAGGGCCTCGTCATCGCTCAGGCGGTGGGCGCGTCAGCGGCCGCGGCCGCGGCGGACGTGGAGGGCGCGCTCGCGGCGCTCGAGGTGCGCCTGGCGGACCTGCTCTCTCGGGTGCATCCGCGTGAGCTGTCGAGGTTGAACCGGGGGGACATCGTCCGCGTCGGTCGCGTCGACCTCGAGATCCACAAGGTCTCCGATCCGTTGGACGGAGAGGACGACAGCGAGTGGATCTCCTCACCGATCGACGTCGTCGAGCGGCGCTGGCCCGACGGGCTCGTGTGGGCGAACGTGCTCGGGCAGGACGTGTCCGCGTGGAGCATGGGCGACGAGTGGGGTCCTCAGACTGTCTCTTATACACATCTGACGCTGCCGACGATCTACTCTGTGTAGAT
>CAJXPN010000318.1 GCA_913058025.1 uncultured Myxococcales bacterium
TCCTCGGGGGTCAGGGTCGCCAGCACGCCTCGGAGGTTGCCCTCGAGCGTCTCCTTGGCGATCTGCATGATCTGCTCACGGGGCATGCCCAGGAAGCGCTCGACGGCGTTGTCGATGAGCGGCGCGCGCGTGCCGACCTTGACGTTGGCCACGCCGCGGACCGAGAGCGGGATGCCGCCCTTGGAGTAGGCGTTGGTGACGTTGAGGTCGATGGGCATGTTCGTGACGTCCATGCGGTCGACGCGATGGAGCAGGGGGATGCGGACCTTACGCCCCGAGTGGACGATGTCGTAGCCGCGCGAGTTCGAGGCCCCGCTGAACACGAGGACCTCGTTTGGAGGGCAGATCTCGATCAGGTTCTGGACGGTGATCACGCCAGTCAGGCCAAGGATCCCGAGGATGACGATGATTGCGACGGTTGTTCCCATGTGTATCTCCTGCGGAAGGTCGCGAGGACCTTATCGGGTCTGTTTCATTGGTTCTTTAAAGAGGCGTCGGGTTCGCGGGCGAGCCGGGGGCTCGCGCCGCGCCCGCTCACCCCTCGGAGCCGTCACTGGGCTTGTTGCTGATGCGCTGCTTGAGCGCGGAGAACGAGGGCTTGGCGTCCTCGCTGCGCAGGGCGTTGACCTGCTGCGTCGTCGAGTTCGACTCGAGCGCCTTGGTCGCCGCATTGGGTGTCGAGGTGCCCTCGATGGCGGTGCGCTGCTCGACCTCGGCCATGAGGCGCTGGGCGAAGTCGAGGTCGTCGCCGCGAAGGACGCGGCCGATGTCCACGCCGACGATGTCGCGCAGGTCGGTGAAGACCGAGCCGACGATGCGGGGGAACGAGCTGACGTAGTTGGGGAGCGCGGTGCCGTCACCGGAGTCGATGAGCGCGACCTCGCGGACCTGCACCTGGCGGGCGGCCTGGGCGATCTGGCCCATGATCTGCTCCATGCGCTGGATGAGGAAGATGTCCATGGCGGCGTCGCCGGCCTCGGTCCACACGTCGGTCATCATGCGCAGGACCTCGGCCATCGCGCGGCCCTTCTCGGCGATCTCTGCGGCCTCGCCAGCGGCGAGGAGCTCGCGCGCGACCTTGTCGGCCTCGGCGGGGATGACGACGTCGGCCTGGAGGCGGATCGCCTCGAGGTCGGTCCTGACCTTCTGGAGCTCCTGCTCGGACTCGGCGCGCGTGGCGAGCGCGCGGGCCTCGGACTTCTCCTCCTCTGATTTCGCCTGGAGCTCGAAGTCGGCCATGATCTGGCGCAGCTGGTTCTGGGATTTCTGGATTTGAGCCTGAGCTCGCCGCCTGGCGACCTCGGAGCGCCCCTGCTCCTTGGCCTCGACCTCCTCGGCCTCCTTCATCGCGTTGGACTCGGCGATCTCGGCCTGCTTGACGATCTCGGCGATTCGCTTGCGGCCGATGGAGTCGAGGTAGTCTCGATCGTCGGAGACGTTCTGGATCTTGAGCACGTCGAGGTGGAGGCCGAGCTTCTCGAAGTCGGGCTCGACGTCCTTCTGCAACTCCTCGACGAAGCGCAGCCTGTTCTCGTTGACGTCCTCGGGGGTCAGGGTCGCCAGCACGCCTCGGAGGTTGCCCTCGAGCGTCTCCTGGGCCACGCGCATGATCTCGCTGCGCTGGACGCCCAGGAAGCGCTCGATGGCGTTGTGGATCTTGTCGGGCTCGCTCGAGATCTTGATGTTGGCGATGGCGTGGACGTTGAGCGGGATGCCGCCCTTGGAGTACGCGCCCTGGATGCGGATGTTGACCGGGATGACCCTGAGGTCCATCTGCTCGACGGTCTCGAGGATCGGGTATTTGAACGTGCGGCCGCCGATCTGATAGCGGTAACCCATGATCTCACCGCCAGGCAGCGCGTGGTCACGGCCCGAGAAGATCAGCACCTCGTTTGGTCGCCCGATGTGGAGGAAGGACTTGACCACGGCGAACAGCACCATGATGACCACGACGAGGCCGACCGCCACGCCACCAAAACCGATGATTAGATCCATCGTATCTCCTGAGTATATCGCATGTGGGCGCGCAGCCAGACGGCGCGCCGCAATGTATGTCGCGTCCCCCTCACCAGGTAGGCTCGGGTGACGCGCTCGAATCCTTACGTATTCATGACCGCGGCCATCTTAGGGATCGGCGCGTCGGCGTGTAAAGGTAAAGCCGCGTGCGTTCAGCCTCGTCGGCGCCGCTTTAGGTCCTCGGCGCTGATGACCTTCGCCACGCCATCCTCGATACCGAGCACGTAGCACTCCTGCCCGAAGTCGAAGACCACGCCCTCCTCGTCATCGTAGGGGGCGGCCTCCATCTCCATGATGCGTCCCTTGATCCGGATCTTGACCTTGCCATGGCGGCTGGCGTCGAAGGGGAGCACGACCTTGGCGTGTGAGCCGCGGAAGTCGCTGTCGTTCACGCCTCTGCTCCCCTCGGACTTGTTCGCCACGTGCAGGGTATACGACACGCCCATGCCCGCGATCAGCCCCATGATGATCGAGAGAGGCGCGATGGCCACCTGGCTCGCGAGCAGGCTGAGCACGGTGAACACCGTGCCCGTGAGTCCGAAGAACGCCAGGAAGAACGTCCAGAACTTGAAGCTCTTCCAGGGCTTGAACGCCTTGCCACCGCCCGTCTCGACGTCCTTGCTCGCGTCGATGCCCTTCTCGAAGTTCAGGTCCTTGTCGACCTCGAAGTCTGCGTCTGCGTCGGCGTCGAAGTCTGCGTCGGCGTCGAAGTCTGCGTCTGCGTCGAAGTCTGCGTCTGCGTCGAAGTCTGCGTCGGAGTCGACTTCGACGTCCTTGTCGATCTCGACGTCCTTACCCAGGCCCGAGAGCGTGGAGAGGGTCACGAAGACGCCGCCCAGGATGAGCGAGAAGATGTAGATGGCCAGAAACATGCGCGGGCGCTCCTTGAGAGCTCTAGGTGTGGGCGGAGGGAGGCGGAGCGTGCTCGCGGGTCCGTCAGCTCACTTGTTGATCCGTGCGACGAGCGCGCGCTCGACCTCTCGCTGGATACCGAAGAAGTCCTGTTCGCTGATCTCGAGGCGGTCGCGCAGCTCGTTCAGGTAGCGCATCTCACGCTGAGAGACCTCCATGTCGAGCGCAGCGAGCAGCATCGACTGGCGAAGCAGCGTGTGGCCCATCTCCTTGTCCTGGATGATCGTGTCCCAGTTCGGCTCGTCGGGACGAGAGAAGAGCCACCCCTCGGCGCGCTTGCGCACGGCGACGTCGTCGAACCCGACCCTCGAGACGAGCTCCTTCAGGTAGTCTCGCTCGGCCGGGTCCATGTCCCCGTCGGTCCAGGCGAGCGCGATGATGAAGTGAAGAAACTGCTCTCTCTGTTCGTCGTTCACGTGTGTGCCTCTCTCGTGTGCGGCGTCCACGGTGTACCCGTGGGGAGCGTGGGCGAGCCCTCGGACGCGGCCGATGTGCTCGGAGCGTAAGATTATTTCACCTTTTTGAGCGAAATAAATCCTTTTCGGTCCTGGAACGTGTCGCTATCCTAAGTCATGTATGACCGCAGTTGAAGTGGCCAGTACCCTATCCATACATCGTATACGCAATGACCTCCACGTCCCACACATACGCCAAGTACACGCTCGCGGGGATCTTCTTCGCGATGTGCTTCATGCTCACGCCCCGCGCGTGGGTCGATGGGGGTGACGTGTCCGGCGAGACCATCCCCGTGCGGATGCTCGAGGGCCCCGAGGGCGATTGCGTGTGGTGTGGGCCGCTGGTCCCCGTCGAGTGCGTGCGTGAGGAGGGGGGCGACCCGACGGAGGGGCGCGATCGCCTCCGCCTTCACCCCGACGAGGCGCCCGCCGATCTCGACGCGCTTCCTTGCGTGGACCCCGAGGGCGACACCGAGAAGGATGGCCCGAGCGCTTGACCTTCTCTCCTCGTACCCATGATTCTCCGCAAGTGTGCTTGATTACACCACGTTCTGCGTGCATAAAGGGCGCGTCCGGAGGGCCTTCGCGCCCACCCCGACACTCCCTCCTCCTCGACCTGACGACCAACACAGCAGGCGCCCCTCTCGCACACACGGTGCAGGGCGCGAGCTCCAGAACGAACGCGTCAAGAGACGCCGGGGCTCATACAACACATAGATCATTGATTTCATGATCGTTTTTCTTGAAGAGACAGAGACTCAAGTATGGCATCCAGTCAAAAGAAGACCCGCATCAAAGCCAACACGCCCAAGGGCGATTACCTCCGCGTCATCCCGATGGGAGGTCTCGACGACGTCGGCATGAACTGTTGCCTCATCGAGTGCAACGGCTCGATGATCATGATCGATTGCGGGCTCACGTTCCCCGAGACCGATGGCTACGGCATCGACGTCATCGTCCCGGACCTCTCCTTCGTCCTCGACAACCTCGACATGCTCGACGCCGTCGTCCTGACGCACGGTCACGAGGACCACATCGGCGCGCTCCCGGTCTTCCTGCGTGAGGTCGACGTCCCCATCTATGGTGGGCGTCTCACGCTCGCGATGGTCGGGCGCAAGCTCGAGGAGACCCCCCTCGACGGCCCCGTCCGCATGAACCCGGTCGAGCCCGGTGACCGCGTCAAGATCGGTGAGTTCACCGTCGAGTTCATCCACACCAACCACTCCGTCCCCAACGCGATGTCGATCTCGATCGAGACGCCCGTGGGTCGACTCATCTTCACTGGCGACTGGAAGCTCGACCAGACCCCCATCGGTGAGCCGACCATGGACCTCCAGCGCTTCGCCGCGCTCGGAGCCGACGGCGTGCTCGCGCTCCTCGCCGACTCCACGAACTCGGGCTCGCCCGGGTTCTCGAAGTCCGAGGCCGACGTCCAGGAGGGCCTGGCCGCTGTGCTCGAGTCCGCCGAGGGCCGCGTCATCGTGGCCCAGTTCTCCAGCAACATAAATCGCGTCCAGGGGATGCTCGAGCTCGCCGAGCAGTTCGGCCGCAAGGTCGCCCTCCAGGGCCGCTCGATGCACAACAACTTCGGGCTCGCCGAGGGCCTCGGGTTCGTCAAGGTCCCCAAGAACGTCCTCATCGACCTCTACGACGTCCACAAGTACCCGGACGACGAGATCCTCATCATCTCGACGGGCTCACAGGGCGAGCCCCGCGCCGCGCTCACGCGCATGGCCTATGGCTCACACAACAAGCTCGACATCAAGAAGACCGACACGGTCGTCCTCTCCTCCAGGGTCATCCCCGGAAACGAGCGCGGCATCCAGACGGTCATCAACGAGCTGACCAAGCGCGGCGCCACGGTCATCACCGCGAACGACCGCCCCATCCACGCATCTGGCCACGCCAAGCGCGGTGAGATGAAGTTGCTCCTCAACCTCATCAAGCCCAAGCATCTCATCCCGATGCACGGCTCCTACAAGATGCGCAGTGAGCACGCCAAGATCGCCGCGACCGTCGGCGTGACCAGCGGGCTGGTCATCGACAACGGTGACGTCCTCCAGTTCAGCGGCCGCGGCAAGCCCACCGTCATCGAGCGCGTCCACGTCGGGCGCATCTACGTCGACGGTCGCTCCAACGCCGCCGACATCGAGGACGTCCAACTCCGCGATCGCAAGGCGCTCGGCTTCGCCGGCATCATCATCGCCCACGTCGTGGTCAACCGCTCCTCGGGTGCCATCGTCTCGGGCCCCGACCTCATGCACCGCGGCTTCCTCAACGCCGAGGAGGAGGAGATGCTCCCGGTCGCGAGCAAGTTCGTCCGAGGATCCATCGAGAAGATGTCCGCCTCGGAGCGTCGCAACTCCAACCAGGTCTCCGAGACGATCAGGCAGAGTCTGCGCCGGTACTTCCGCAAGGCGCTCGACCGCAAGCCGGTCGTCATCCCCATCGTCCACGAGCTGTCTCTTATACACATCTGACGCTGCCGACGATCTACTCTGTGTA
>CAJXPN010000319.1 GCA_913058025.1 uncultured Myxococcales bacterium
ATGTGTATAAGAGCCAGGCCTGGGCCGCCACGAGCGCGCCCTCGATGAACCCGCCCTCCGACGGCGCGACCTCCGTGCCCGACAACCACAGCGCGCCCTCCCATTCGCCCCGGATCGCCGGCAGCGGCCCGTAGCGTGGGTGCTCGCGCGGCGGGTCCGCGTCGGCCGCGGTCGCGACGAGCGCCTCGTCGGCCCAGTCCAGCACGAGCAGCTCGAGCGGATCGCCAGCCTCGGGGCCGAACATCGCTCCGAGCTGCGCGCGCACCATCTCGTCGATCCTGTCCGCGTGCGCTCGCCGCCAGGGCGCCGGCGTCGCGAAGAAGCCGAACAGCGCCCCGACGCTCAGGTCGTGTGGGGACGCGTCGTGGATCTCTCCGAGCGGGCCTCGGTGGCTCACCCCATCTCCAGACAGCCCGCGCGCCCTCCAGAACGGCTCCGGGTAGACCGCCACCGCCTTGGCGTGACCGGCCATCCACGTGGGCACCGCGCCCATTGCGCGCGCCAGGGCAGGGGGGAGCTCCGGCTCGTACGCCAGCGTCGCCGCGATCCTCGGCGGCATCGCCAGGACGACCTCGCGCGCGTCGACCTCCCGCCCGTCCCGAAACGTCGCCCGGACGCCTCCCTCTCGACGCGACAACCCCGTGAGCTCCGCGCCCAACACGATCGATCCCGCCTCGAGCTCCCCCGCCATCCGCGAGACCAGCGCGTTCATCCCACCCTCGAGCCGCAGCGCCCCCTTCATCGTGGCCATCTCGATCTCACGCACTCCTGGTGCGCGCGGGTCCTGATACACGAGGTTCCCCTCGCTGAACTGCTCGAAGACCGGGACGCCCAGCTCAGCGAGCAGCGCCAGGACGCGCCGCTGATGCGGCCACACCCAGGCAGGCCCCAGGTCGACATAGCTCGAGCCTCCCGCCACGCGCGCCGTACGCGCTCGCCCCCCGAGCTCCTCGCTCGCCTCGGCGAGCAGGAACGACCCACCGCGTCGGCTCAACAGCCGCGCCAGGTAGGTCCCGCAGACGCCGCCGCCTACGATCAATGTGTCCGTCGTGTTCGTCATGGGTCTCGCTCCGTCGATGGCCTCGGGGCAGGGCGGACAGTATGCGCAGCCCAGGCGCACGGCACCAGACGGGTCGTCCCTGGAGTCGCCACCAGGCTAAATGTCTGGGTGGTGTCGCGGGCCGTGAGGCGGGCTGGGTGACTTCTCGAGGGCTCGCGAAGGGGCGATCGGCCCGGGAAGGCACCTGGGAGGCGTTCTACGGGCCTAGGCGATGGAGTGGCTATTTACCCATGGGCACCGAAACGTGTCTCCCAGGGGCCCTGGCGGCGCCCAGGTTCGACAGGCACTCCCACCCCCAGCCCTCTCGCCACCCGCGAGCCCAAAGCCAAGAACAGACGCGAGCGCAGCCAACACGAGGAGCTCTGACCCAGCCGAACAGGTCCACATTGAATTCGCTGCCGAAATGCGAAGCATCGCAGCAACCGGAGCGAAGCGGAGGTTGTGGTCGCTCGGCTCGACCGAAGGGAGAGCTGTGCGAGCGATGCGCAGCCAGGAGAGAAGAGCGAAGGGAGAGACGCGCGAGCGATGCGCAGCCAGGAGAGACACAGCTTACCCGCACCAATTCTTGACATCCGCACACCTCGCTGATAGTTGCTCAGGTGTCTCCTCACGTGCGCCTGCAAGGCGCGTCGCGCGACCGACCCACGCCCCGAGAGGTGCTGTGTGGTGGTCATCGAGGGAGGCGCGCCGCTGATTGGCGCGCCCGCGCGACGCCCAAGAGGCGTGTTGCTCGAGTCTGCTCATGACGCGTCGTTCTGTCTCAAAGCGCTTTCTTCTCTCCGCGCTTCTCCTCGCCGCATGGGGGACGCCTGGCGTCTCGTACGCCGCCGAGTACACCGATCTGGTCGACGCAGCCGACGACTTCGACGACCTCGATGAAGACACGTTCGATCCGTTCGACTTCCACCTCGAGCCGACCTTCACGTTCAAGTACGGCACCGCGCAGATCACGCGCGAGGCGCCTTGCGTGGGCTCCGTCGAGGACGGAGAGTCCGCGCTCGTGCGCAACAACCCGCGCCTCGAGGTCGACCCTGGCCGCTGCAGCGAGCCCACGACCATCTACAACAAGGAGATGGAGTACGTCGGCACCCGCAGCCAGATCGACCTGAAGCTGCGCGCCGGCCTCTTCAAGGACCTGGAGCTCCACTTCAACGTCCCCTACGTCTTCGTGAACTCTCGCCGACTCAGCTACGACGACAGCTCGTCTGACCCGACCCAGAACGTCAGCGACCTCAACTCCTCGGTCGACCCCCGCGTGACCTGCAACCCGGCCGACAGCGGCCGCTGCGTCAAGCGCGAGGCCGAGCAGGTCTTCAGCCCGACCGACACCCGCCAGCAGCAGATCGACAAGCTCGACCGCTTCTCGGCGTACAGGCTCTTCGACCTCGACAGCGCCAATGAGAAGGAGTACCTGCGCAGCGGCTTCGCCGAGCCCAGCGTCGGCCTCCACTGGTCCGTCTTCAACGACCAGCGCGACCCGACCAAGGCGAACCTCCTGCTCGGCTTCGACTACGTCATGCCCATCGTCCCCATCGCGGACCAGGGCAACTCGGCCGTGGGCCGCGGCATGCACGAGTTTCAGTTCAAGATCGCGTCGTCGAAGAAGTTCGGCTGGATCGAGCCCTACTTCGGCCTCGAGTACTTCCTGCCCGTCGCCCGCGACGACTCGCCCCTGCGCGCCAACCTCGACCCGAACAACGACGGCCAGGTCTTCACCAACCCGCCCATGCGCGGCGAGGTCACCTTCGGCACCGAGTTCATCCCCTACGAGAACGCCGAGCTCGGCCAGCGCTACGGCATCGACATGCGCTTCACCTTCGGCTACGTCTCCGAAGGCCGCGACTACAGCCCCGTCTACGACCACTTCGCAGGCAGCCGCTGCAACGACAAGACGATGTCAGACGTCCTCCCGAAGTTCGGCACCAACGGCGAGCTCTCGAACCCCGACGATGTCGCCTGCGCCTGGATCTTGCGCGAGCCCGCCAACACCCAGGGCGAGGGCCGCAACTTCTACGACCTCGGCGCCGTCGTCGACGACGACGACATCTTCAACAACACCGAGTTCTCCAAGAACGGCATCATGACCGTCGAGTCCTACGGTACCTTCCGCGGCATGCTCGCCTTCTACCTCCAGCCCGCCAAGAACTTCCAGCTCAAGGCGGTCGGTCAGCTCGAGCATCAGCAGGAGCACTTCCTGACCAACGCCCGCACCGGCCGCGACGCCGACGACGCCAACGAGGAGACCAACGACATCACCGTCGACCTCGAGGGCGCGGACTCGGAGATCGAGCGCAACCCCGTCTACAACCCCACCGTCGACTCCTCGGGTGAGCGCCTCCGCGTCCAGAACTTCAACACCTGGATCGTCATGGTCACCGCCGCGCTCCAGTTCTGAAGCGCCCGGGCCTCACGCCAGGCGGCCGCCTCAGCCGGCCGCCTGCGTGACCTCGACCCCCGCGTCGAGCCCCCCCAGATCGAGCACGTCCTCGATCCCATTACACACGGCGCTCTCGACCTCGTCTGGTGTCAGCATCACCCTGGGCACGAGCTGCACGCGCGTGATCACGCCGTCCTCGGCGCGCTCCACGCGCCCAAGCTCGTAGCCTCCCGCCTTCGTCTCGAAGATCCTCACCTCGGTCATCTCGCTCACCTTCTGGGGTCTGTTCATAAATAATGAGGCCTCGCGACGCGCCATCCATGGCGCGGCCGCGAACCTCACGTCCTTCAACATACGCACTGTGGGGTTTCGTCCCACCTCTTCGTACATCTTCCATCCGATCACTGAACCGCGTGGTGCGTGATCGCCTCGAGCGTCCGTATCGTCTCGCTGCGCGCGATGTCCGCGCGCAATCCCTCGAGACCCTTCAGCTCGATCGACACGACCTCCTGGTCCGGGATGCGGTGCCTCCACGTGGTGAACCCAGGGCTCGACCTCAACACCGCGCGCGCGCCGTGGCCGAAGCCTTTCGTGAGCTCGAGCTTGCCGCGGCTGCTCCCGTCGTGCCTCCACAGGCCTCCCATCATCCGCGCCCTGAACGCCCGCCCCTCCAACGTCACGCCCTCGAAGCGACCCTCGAGCTCGACGAACGTCGCGCGGCCGAGCTGCTCGATGGGCTCACGGATCTCGTAGTCGCCAAAAGACCTCGACCACGCCGCGAGGATCTCCCTGGTGAGGTGGAGGGGATGCACGAGGCCGACGGTGAGGCCCATGGGCATGGTGAACGTGTCGTCCTCGACGTCGACGAGCTCGCGGTCCTCGGTCGCCCTGAACGTCGCCACGAGGTCGTCGTCCTTGTCGAACATCCCCCACACCAGCCTGCGCGCGTAGTTGATCATCAGCGGGTGGTCGAAGATCGACTCGTTCCAGTCACTCTGAGACCAGCGGCGCCCACACACCATCGCGTCCTCCATCCTCAGGTCCTGGACCTCGACCGCCTTCGCGACCGCGCCGAGCGTGTGCTCCCACTCCTCCCTGGCGCGCGGGTCGTCTCCCAGATCGGCCGGGCACGCGAACCGCTCGCCCGTCCTGGGATCGTCGCACCTGAGCTCGAACCCCTCGTCCAACGTGAGCTCGAGCTGGCGCCCAGCCGCCTCGAGCCCGCGCTTCCCGTGCCCGTCGAACCCACAGCCGGGCACGGCGAGGTCTCCGAGGTGCTGCACACGCACGCCTCGCCTCCTCGCCATCACCTTCACGAGGTTCCTCGCGCGCTCCCACGCGCGCGTGACGTTCTGGGCGCGCGTCAGCTCGAAGAGCACCATCTTCGAGGTGTCCGTGCCGATGTCCGCCAGCGCGTCCATCATGAAGGACACGTGCCGCCGCGCCGCGCCTCTCTCGCTCGACCAACGCGCGAGCTCCTCCGAGATCGCGAGCGCCGTCCGGTCTCCGCCGAACAGCGCGATCGCGCGGCGGATCCACGCGTAGCCTCCGTGGTGGCGCGTCCTGTCCCACGACTTGAGCAGCGAGGCGATCAACGCGTCGGCGGTGACCGGGTCGAGCAGACGCTTCGCCTGCCCGAGCACGCGCTCGCTTCGAGGCGTCATGTCATTCCTCACGAGCAACGCCGCGAGCCCCCAGGTCACGGGGCGCGCGAGCAGTCGCGCCGGGTCCGAGCGCATCGCCAGCTGGGGGAGCTTCCTCCTGTCGATGAACCTCGGGGCGTGCGAAGACGCCCTGTAGAGGTCGCCGACGAGCACCTTCTCCTCGACGCATGCGCCGCGCCGCAGATCCTCGTCCCTGATGTGTTCTCGAGCTGTCATGTCGCTGCCTCATGAGTCGATGAGACTCCATGAGACCTCCGCGTCGCGCGCTCCTATTCCAGCCCTGTCACGCGCCGCCCCAACCGTGCGTGCTCGCGAGGATCCCCTCGAGGTCCCTCACCGCCTCGCTGTAGGCGATGTCACCGCGCCCGTTCTTCCCGCCCCCGAGCGTGATCGAGGTGATCTTCTGGTCCTCCCCCCAGTCGCCGCTGCCAGGGTAGAACCCTGGGGTGATCTTGATCGTCGCGCTCACCCCGTGTCCGAACGACTTGGTGAACGTGTCACGGACGCTGCCGCCGTCGGTGTTGCGGCGCCACAGGTTGCGCTTCATCCCGGCCTTGAACGGCCCGGCCTCGAACGTCTCGCCGGCGAAGTCGCCGTCGGCCGCGCCATGCGTGGCGCGGCCTAGCTGCTCGATCGGGGAGAAGATCTCGTAGTCGCCGAAGGATTGGGACCACGCCGCGAGGAGCTCCCTGGTGAGGTGGAGGGGGTGCACGAGGCCGACGGTGAGGCCCCTGGGCATGGTGAACGTGTCGTCCTCGACGTCGACGAGCTCGCGGTCCTCGGTCGC